>NZ_JBJDRI010000007.1:0-127715 GCF_044987425.1 Microbacterium sp. ZW T5_56
GGTGCTGGTGCTGGTGCTGGTGCTGGTGCTGGTGCTGGTGCTGGTGCTGGTGCTGGTGCTGGTGCTGGTGCTGGTGCTGGTGCTGGTGCTGGTGCTGGTGCTGGTGCTGAGGTGTGTCTGTGCTGGCACGGTGGGCTGGACGCGGAGGCGTCGGAGTCCGGCATCTCGTGGGCGGTGAGCGGAGCCCGCGCACTTTCATGTCGCACGGGTTTGTGTGCGTCGCGCGGACTTGGCTGAGGGTGAGTCCGGGCAGGCAGTGGAGGCGGGTCGAGCGAGTCGTGCGGGACGTACGGTCGAGTGCGTGAAGGGGACACAGATCTCGTGCGTGGAGCAGTGAAAGCTGAACAAAGTGACGGGAGTGTGGGCGGGCTGCGCGACGGTGCCCCGGCGGGCGGCGCAAGTGAGGCGTGTGGAGGGCGATGGGCCGCCTGCTGAACACGCGGCGTATCGCTCCAGCCATCGGAAACGAGCTCGAGGTGCCAGCACACGGGGTGGAGCGGCGCTGAGGACTGCGCCAGGTGCCTGAGGGATCGGGTCACGCGTGAACGGGAGCTTGTGCAGCCTGCAGAAGCGGGGCGGATTTGATGGGTTTCCGGCGGACAGAGCTGAGGCGAGTGACATCCGCTCGTATCGATTCGTGATCTGAGCGAGCGCAGCACGTCGAAGCCCGCCTGGCGCTTGTGCGTCACCAGAGGTTTCCACAGATCCCCGAGGCTCGAACATAAATACTATGCTGGCGGGAATAATGGAGACATGACATTCGATACTGAAGGCGATGAACGGTTCGCCGCCGACGGTGGGCAGAGGGCCGCCACGCAATCGACCAGTGTGGGCCCTCAGCTCGCGGAGGGGCGGCAGCTCGGCCCGTGGCTGGCGACGCCGGTTGTGTTGAACTCCTACATCGACGCGATCGCCGCCGTGACGCGTTCGCGCGCTGCTGCTGATGCTATGGAAGCTGCCATGCTCGCCGATCTCGTGACGCTGTCCGGAGCGTCGGGGGAGTCCTCGAGGGGTGACCTCGGTCTGCGCTCACTGGCTGCCGAGGTGGGGGCGGTGATCCACATCAGCGATCGAACTGTTCAGCGCCGTATGTCCGACGCATTCCAACTGGTGCACGAGTTTGCCGCGGTTCATGCCGCTCTGTCGGCAGGTGAGATTCTGATGCCGCATGCTGAGGCGGTGGTGAACGCCGGGGCGCCCATCCCAGCGGGCGCCGCGCGCGAGGAGTACATCGAGCGCGCTTTGGCTCTCGCGCGAGTTGAGTCACCGAACCGACTGCGTGGAATGCTGGCCCAGGTGGCGGAGGAGGTGCGGGAGGTCGGCATCACCGAACGGCACCGAGTCGCAAGCGAGGATCGAACTGTGTGGGTCACGGATGACCTCGATGGCATGTCCACTCTTCACGCATACCTTCCCTCTGTGCTGGCACACGGTGTGAAGGACCGACTCGATCAGATGGCGCACGCCCTTCGCGGCCAGCGTGCGGCACGACACGAAGGCGACCGACGCGCGAGTGACGAGGTTGCCTCGAGCGTCGTGGGCGGAGCCGGCCCCAGTGCCGAAAGCGACGCCGCCGTCGGGCTGGGCGCCAGCGTGTGGCGCGCCGATCTTGCCGAGAGCGATGGAAAACAGCCACCGTATGAGGATGTACGCACTGTCAGCCAGATGCGCGCCGACCTGCTTGCCGACCTGCTGCTGACCAGCACGCCGACGAGTGTTGATACCGCAATCGGCGCGATTCGGGCGACACTGGCCGTTTCGGTCCCGGCGCTCACGCTTATGGGCGTCACGGATATCGGGGCCGAGCTTGACGGCATGATTCCGATCGATGCCGACACGGCGCGCCAGCTCGCTGGTGGAGCAGCCGGTTGGGATCGGCTGGTGACCGATCCCGTTCATGGCGCGGTTCTCGCGACAGATCGCTATCGCCCCACTGCGGAGATGAAACGACTCCTAACCCATCGCCATCAGCACTGTCGGCATCCGGGGTGTCGGGTTCCTGTGCGATACACAGACATCGACCACAACCACGAATGGGCGGAAGGCGGAAAGACCGACGTCGGGAACCTCGCACCACTCTGCCGCCGACACCACACACTGAAGACCAGCGCCGGGTGGAGCATCAAGCCGCTCGCCGGAGGAGATCTGGAGTTTGTGACCGCGCTCGACCGCTCCCACCTCGACATACTCGCGCCGCGGACGGTCGGGTTCGTGCCAAGTGGTCCAGCGGTTGATGAGCACTCCGAGGGAGCCGAGGGGAATCAGCGCCCGTCGCGCCCCGCGAACCAAGAAGACTCGGAACCTCCGTGGTAGCCCAGGAGTCAGCGGAAGCGCTTGAGCTGGCGGCGTTCCTCTTTGGAGGCCTCCGGGTGGGCGACGATGTCGCCGCGGGATTCGCGTCGAACCTCCACGATGGTGCCGATCGCAAGGGCGAGCGTGAGGCCCCACGAGAGCCACGCAACCACAGTTCGCCAGGTGAACCGCTCCTCGCGTGTACCGCGCAGCAGCGAGTAGCCGCTCGTGATCGCTCCGATGATTCCCGTACCGAACAGATACTTGCGCATGCCACAAATCTATCGGCTGAGGCGGGAAAACGGGACGATTCATGGCGTGGGGAAGGATGTCGGAGCGGCAGACGCGTGCCGCTTCCAGCGGTCTGCTCACGGCCCGTTCGTGGCGGACCTGGAGAGGGGGACGCCCGGGAGAACGCCCCGCGCGCTGTGGCGGGAAGCTCGCACGAGCCGAACTCGGCTCTGCGGTCGACGGGCGAGCGCGTGGCCGCAGCACATGAGGTTGGTCGGCATCGAAATCCGCCCACGGAGAGACGAAAGAAGCGGGTATGCATAACACATGCGGTGCTGGACCGCCACCCGCCCGCGCATCCACCAAACCCTCTGGCTCTCGCACTAGCCTGGGTGAGTCCACGCACCCGAGACCAACAGTCAGGAGGACCGCGTGCCTAAGCCGGAGCTCGTCGTCGTCGCTAACCGTCTTCCCGTCGATCGCATCGTCGAACCAGATGGGTCGACGCATTGGCGAACGTCGCCCGGTGGCCTCGTCGCGGCACTGGAGCCGGTCATGAAGACAGTGAACGGTGCGTGGGTCGGCTGGCCGGGGCGCGCTGATCTCGATCTCGAGCCATTCGACGCGGACGGGATTCGGCTGCTTCCGATCACTTTGACCGAGGCGGACGTCGCGGACTACTACGAGGGAATGGCCAACGACACGTTCTGGCCGCTGTACCACGACGTCATCGCTTCGCCCCGCTACCGGCGCGTGTGGTGGGACGCATACGTCCGCGTCAATCGTCGCTTTGCGACGCGTGCGGCGGAGGCCGTTGCCCCCGGCGGTACGGTGTGGGTCCACGACTACCAGCTCCAGCTGGTGCCCCAGATGGTCCGGGAGCTGCGGCCCGACGTCACCATCGGCTATTTCCACCACATCCCTTTCCCCGCGAGCGGCATCTACATGCAACTGCCCTGGCGGGTTCCGGTGCTGCGCGGACTGCTCGGCGCCGACGTCATCGGCTTCCAACGCCACAGCGACGCGCGCAACTTCCAGACCACCGCGCACCGACTCTTGCAGGTCGAATCCCGCGCGTCGCACATCACCGTCCCCACGGAGAACGGCGGCACCCGCACCGTGCTGGCGAAGGCGTTCCCGATTTCGATCGACACCGCCAGCTACGCCGAACTCACGCACCGACCGTCCGTGGTGGCGCGAGCCCAGGAGATCCGCGAAAGCGTGGGCAATCCGCGCTGCATCCTCCTCGGTGTGGATCGGCTGGACTACACCAAGGGCATCCGTCACCGTCTGAAGGCGTTCGGCGAACTCCTCGGCGATGAGCGACTGAGCGTCGCAGATGCCACTCTCATCACGGTCGCGAGCCCGTCGCGTGAAGGCGTCGACGCCTACGCAGACCTCCGTGATGAGATCGAGCTCATGGTCGGTCGTATCAATGGAACCTACGACACGCTCGATCACACCGCGATCCGCTACCTGCACCACTCCTATCCGAAGGAGGAGATGGCCGCGCTCTACCTCGCAGCGGATGTGCTGCTGGTCACCGCCCTCCGGGACGGCATGAATCTCGTCGCCAAGGAGTACGTGGCGGTGCGCGACGACGACCGGGGCGTGCTGGTTCTGAGCGAATTCGCCGGTGCTGCCGATGAGCTGACCACCGCACTGCTCGTCAACCCGCACGACATCGACGGATTGAAGGACGCCATCATGACGGCCGTGAACATGCCCCATGCTGAGCAGCGGCGCCGCATGCGCTCCATGCGGCGCAAGGTGCTCAAGCACGACGTGCAAGCCTGGTCCGCGGCGTTCCTCTCCGCCATGGAGAAGGTGCGAGCGGGGGAATCCGCATGACCCCCCGGATCATCGAAGAAGTCCGCTCCATCGCGACCACCGAGACCCTGCTCGTGGCCCTCGACTTCGACGGCACGGTCTCCGAGCTGGCTGATGACCCCATGTCGGTCCGCGCGATTCCGGAGGCCACGGCTGTGCTGGATGCCCTGAGTCGGATGGACGACACCTATGTGGCGTTCGTGTCGGGTCGCTCGCTCCGAGATCTCCAGATCATCACCGAACGTCCTCCGGTGTCGCCGATCCTGCTCGCCGGCTCCCACGGCGCGGAGTACCTGCTCCCGGCAGCCCTCGCGGACGGCGAGCAGGATGCGCTGGAAGAACCCGCCGACGCACCACTGCTGCGCGATCGCGCAATCGCCACGGTCGCCGACCTCGGGGGCGTCCGCATTGAGGAGAAGAGCGCGGGATTCGCCCTGCACACCCGACTTGCTGCACCTGCGGTGGCTCACGATGCCGGGCGCCGCATCGACGAGCTGATGGCGGGCTCCGGCTGGCGCCGTCGCGAGGGACACGACGTCATCGAGTACGCCTGGCGCGATGAAGGCAAGGACGACGCCGTCGCACACCTCCGCGAGCTCACCGCCGCGACAGCGGTGCTGTTCGCTGGCGACGACATCACCGACGAGGATGCGTTGCGTTCGCTGCGACCGGATGACCTCGGGATCCGCGTCGGGGACGGCGAGACGTCCGCGCGGCTCAGCGTCTCGGGACCCGCGGAACTCGCGGTGGTGCTGAACGTGATCGCGTCGATTCGTGCGAACCGCGAGGTTTGACGGCGAGCGACCCGTCAGCATCCCGCTCCCGCTGTTGTGCGGAACGTGGTCACTTCGATGCAAGTAACGGGGCGCGTGGCGGCCCGTGTTGCTGACTCCTGGGCCTTCGCCGTGGTGCGGAGCGTGATCGCATTAATCCGAGCGTCGGAAGGCTTGTTCTCGCTTGTTGCTGGTGTTGCGGACGTGTCGAACGTGCGGTGGTGCTGCACGGGTTCGCGGTGATTCGCGCCAACCGTGAGGTTCGACGGCGAGCGACGCGCCAGCATCCCGCACCCGCTGTGGTGCGGAACGTGGTCACTTCGATTCGAGTAACGGGAGGCCTGGCGTCGCGTGTTGCTGCGCGATGCGGCAAGGGAACCTCGCGGTGGTCCTCGACGTGATCGGTCAGTCATCTCCGAAAGCAGGCCCGCGGTCACGCCCTACTGACCCGGCTTCCTGAGCCCGGCGAACCTGCCCACCACAGGTGGCACCGCAGGGCGGGCGGCGGGCCGTAGACTCTCGGTATGCCCGCCGCATCGCACTCGGACGCACGTCGTGTGTCCGCGCGATGCATGCCGTGGGGGCGCGGTGGCGGGCAGGATGCGAATCATGTATTACGCTTGATGCACGCTCACCCCGATGTCGGCACAACCGGACCCGGAGATGAGCGCAGAGCACTCGATCGGGCGAATGTCTTTCCCCTGTTCGTGCGCGATGGTGATCTGAATCGGGTCGATATCGCGGCTCTCTCCCCGGATTCACTCGTCGGGGGAGACGAGCTGGGCTCCGGTGAGTCTCATCGGACGCCGAAATATCCGCGCTCCACCCGACGCGTACAGGCCACGTCCTCCGGCCGCCGCTGAGTCCGCTCAGCCGCCGCTGCAGCTGACGGCCGCACAGTCTTTCTCATCCGCACACGAACACAAGGAATGCATCATGTCCGACGCCTCCGCCTCGGCCGTTCCCCGGCCGCCAGCTCGCACCGCTACTGCGCCCGTGCTCACGGGAGCTGAAGCTGTCGTCCGCACTCTCGAGCTCCTCGGCGTCACGGACGTCTTCGGCCTTCCCGGCGGCGCGATCCTCCCGGTCTACGACCCGCTGATGGACACCACCAAGATCCGCCACATCCTGGTTCGCCACGAGCAGGGTGGTGGACACGCTGCCGAGGGCTACGCGTCCGCATCGGGCAAGACCGGCGTGACCATCGCGACCTCAGGGCCCGGTGCGACCAACCTCGTCACCGCTATCGCCGACGCGTACATGGACTCGGTGCCGATTCTCGCCATCACGGGCCAGGTCTTCTCCACGCTGATGGGAACCGACGCCTTCCAGGAGGCGGACATCGTGGGAATCACGATGCCCATCACCAAGCACTCGTTCCTGGTGACTCGTCCCGAGGAAGTCCCGGGGGCGATTTCCGCGGCCTACGAGATCGCATCGACCGGCCGTCCCGGTCCGGTGCTGGTGGATATCACCAAGGATGCGCAGCAGGCCGAGGCGCCCTTCATCTGGCCGCCGAAGATCGACCTCCCGGGTTACCGCCCGGTGACCAAGGCGCACGGCAAGCAGATCCAGGCAGCGGCACAGCTGCTGACCGAGGCGCGCAAGCCCGTGCTCTACGTGGGTGGCGGCGTGATCCGCGCCCGCGCGTCCGAGGAGCTGCGCACGCTCGCCGAGTCGACCGGCGCACCAGTCGTGACCACCCTCATGGCCCGCGGCGCGTTCCCCGACTCACACCCGCAGCATCTCGGCATGCCGGGCATGCACGGCACGGTTCCCGCGGTGCTCGCGTTGCAGGAGTCCGACCTGATCATCGCTCTGGGTGCCCGCTTCGATGATCGTGTCACCGGCAAGGCCGAGCTGTTCGCCCCGCACGCGCAGGTCGTGCACGTGGACATCGACCCCGCCGAGATCGGCAAGATCCGTGCGGCCGACGTGCCGATCGTGGGCGATGTCCGCGACGTGCTGATCGATCTCGACGCCGCGTTCCGGGGCCAGCTCGGCGGCGCGAAGCCGGACACCGAGGAGTGGTGGAGCTACCTGGACGGTCTGCGCGCCGAGTTCCCGCTGGGCTTCGCTCCGACCACCGATGGCCTGTTGTCGCCGCAGTTCGTGATCCAGCGCATCGGCGAGCTCTCCGGTCCCGAAGCCGTCTATGCGGCCGGTGTCGGTCAGCACCAGATGTGGGCGGCGCAGTTCATCAAGTACGAGCGTCCGAACTCCTGGCTGAACTCGGGAGGCGCCGGCACCATGGGGTACTCGGTTCCCGCCGCCATGGGAGCGAAGGTCGCAGAGCCCGACCGCGTGGTGTGGGCCATCGATGGTGACGGCTGCTTCCAGATGACCAACCAGGAACTGGCCACCTGCATGATCAATGAGATCCCGATCAAGGTCGCGATCATCAACAACTCCTCCCTTGGCATGGTGAAGCAGTGGCAGACCCTTTTCTACGAGGGCCGGTACTCCAACACCGAGCTGAACACCGGGCACGCGAGTGTCCGCATCCCCGACTTCGTGAAGCTGGGTGAGGCGTACGGCGCTCTCGCCATTCGCGTGGAGAAGGAAGACGAGGTCGACGCGGCCATCAAGCTCGCGCTGGAGACCAACGACCGTCCCGTGGTGATCGACTTCGTCGTCTCCAAGGACGCCATGGTGTGGCCGATGGTCCCGCAGGGCGTCTCGAACAGCTTCATTCAATATGCACGCGAGAACGCGCCTGCCTTCGACGAGGAGATCTGATCATGTCGAGCCATGTGCTGAGCCTCCTGGTGGAGGACAAGCCCGGTCTGCTGACCCGTGTCGCGGGGCTGTTCGCCCGCCGCGGGTTCAACATCCAGTCCCTCGCCGTGGGCGTCACCGAGGTGCCGGGTCTGTCCCGCATCACGGTGGTGGTCGACGTCGAGAGCCAGCCGCTCGAGCAGGTGACCAAGCAGCTGAACAAGCTGGTCAACGTCATCAAGATCGTCGAGCTGGAGCTGACGGCCTCCGTGCAGCGCGAGCACATGCTCGTGAAGGTGCGCGCCGATAACAGCACGCGCTCCAACGTGCTCGAGGTGGTCAACCTCTTCCGCGCCCAGGTGGTCGACTACGCGCCCGATGCGGTGGTGGTCGAGGTGACCGGCGACTCGGGCAAGGTGGATGCCTTCCTCCGCGCGATCGAGCCCTTCGGCATCAAGGAGCTCGCCCAGTCCGGCCTGCTCGCCATCGGCCGCGGCGGCAAGAGCATCACCGAGCGCGTGCTGCGCGGCTGAGCAGCCATCCCAACTTCCATCAGAACGTGTTTCACGAACAAGGAGAATGCAAGAAGTGACTGAGATCTTCTACGACGCAGACGCAGACCTGTCGATCATCCAGGGTAAGAAGGTCGCGATCGTCGGCTACGGCTCCCAGGGCCACGCCCACGCGCAGAACCTGCGCGACTCGGGTGTCGAGGTCGTCATCGCCCTCAAGGACGGCTCGAAGTCGACCCAGAAGGCACAGGACGAGGGCTTCGAGGTGAAGAACGTCGCCGACGCCACCGCATGGGCCGACCTCATCATGATCCTCGCGCCGGACCAGCACCAGCGTGGCATCTACGCCGACTCGATCCAGCCGAACCTGACCGCGGGCAAGACGCTGGCGTTCGCGCACGGCTTCAACGTGCGCTTCGGCTACATCGACGCTCCGAAGGACGTCGACGTCATCCTCATCGCCCCCAAGGCCCCGGGCCACACGGTACGTCGCGAGTTCGTCGCGGGTCGCGGTATCCCCGACATCATCGCTGTCGAGAACGACGCCTCGGGCAACGCCTGGGCAACGGCGCTGTCGTACGCGAAGGCTATCGGCGGCACCCGCGCCGGCGTCATCAAGACCACCTTCACCGAGGAGACCGAGACGGACCTCTTCGGCGAGCAGGCGGTGCTCTGCGGTGGCATGAGCCACCTGGTGCAGGCCGGCTTCGAGACGCTGACCGAGGCTGGCTACCAGCCGCAGATCGCGTACTTCGAGGTGCTGCACGAGCTGAAGCTCATCGTCGACCTGATGTGGGAGGGTGGCATCGCCAAGCAGCGCTGGTCGATCTCCGACACCGCTGAGTTCGGCGACTACGTCTCCGGCCCCCGCGTGGTGGACGCCAACGTCAAGGCGCACATGAAGGACATCCTCACGGACATCCAGACCGGTGCCTTCGCCAAGCGCTTCATCGAGGACCAGGACGCCGGTGCGCCCGAGTTCCTCGCCCTGCGTGCCAAGGAGCAGGAGCACCCCATCGAGGCCACGGGCAAGGAGCTGCGCGCTCTGTTCGCCTGGACAAAGACGGACGACGACTACACCGAGGGCAACGCAGCACGCTGATCCCTCGCGAAGGCGGGGCCGGTTTCCGGTCCCGCCTTCGGCGTTTCCCGGAACCGCGTTTCCGGGAAACGATCAGAGTCCCCGGAACGATCAGAGTCCCAAGAACCGATCAGAGTCCCCGGAGCCGATCAGAGTCCCAGAGAACCGATCAGAGCAGGACGTCGAGCTGGAAGGCTCGGGTGTCCCGGCGCAACAGGGTGGAGAGCTCGCGCAGGCCATCGGCGATCGGCCCGCTCGTCAGCTCCGCCAGCTGATGGATCGCGGCGGCTGCCTCCGTAGGGGTGTGCCAGATCGGGTTCGGACCGAGCAGCTCGGCCAGCTGCTCCGGGTCGCCCGCGAAGTCCTCGGGGATATCGCGGTCATCGGCGAATGAGCTCAGCCAGCGCGCGTCGTGCTCGTCCGCGATCGCGTCGATCTCGTCCAGCTGTTCGATGAGCAGTTCGCCGTGTTCGAGAGCGGACGTTTCGCCGTCCTCCCAGCGGATGATGAGTTCCAGAGACATGTCTCCAGTGTTGCAGGCGTGTGTCGGACACGCGAGGGGGTGCGGGGAAGCACACCTCGGGTCAATCCAGCCGTTTATCGTCGAGATCACGGCAGAATGCCCTTATACATCCGATGTCTATGACAGGATGGGAGCAACCTGATCTGAGAGGCGACGATGCGGCAGCAGTGGTTTGACGAGGCGCGATTCGGAATGTTCGTGCACTTCGGTCTGTACAGCGGGGCGGCCCGGCATGAGTGGGTGCAGAACTATGAGCGCCTGACCGACGAGGACTATCGCCAGTACTTCGACAACTTCGCTCCGGACCGGTTCGATGCGCGCGAGATCGCCCGCCGAGCGAAGGCGACCGGGATGGGCTACGTCGTGCTCACCACGAAGCACCACGACGGCTTCGCGCTCTGGGACTCGAAGCTCACGGATTTCACCAGTGTCGTGGCCTGTGGTCGGGACCTCGTGCGCGAGTACGTGGACGCGCTGCGGGCGGAGGGGGTCCGGGTCGGTCTCTACCACTCGGTCATCGACTGGCACCATCCGGACTTCACCGTGGACTGGAACCACCCGCGCCGCGACGACGAGAACGCTCACGCCCTGAACGAGGGACGCGACATGTCGCGCTATCGGGAGTTCCTGCACGGCCAGGTCCGTGAGCTGCTCACCGAGTACGGCGACATCGACTACCTCTTCTTCGACTTCACCTACCCCGAATCTCAGCAGGGCTGGAACGGCAAGGGGCCGGAGGACTGGGACGCCGAGGCGCTGCTGGCGCTCTGCCGCGAGCTGCAGCCGGCCATGCTGGTCAACGATCGCCTGGGCATCCCCGCCGACTTCGTGACCCCGGAGCAGTATCAGCCCACCGCCCCCATCTTCGCCGCCGACGGCACCGCGCAGGTGTGGGAGGCGTGCCAGACGCTGAATGGCTCCTGGGGCTACCACCGCGACAACACCGATCAGAAGTCGGCCACACTGCTCGTGCAGATGCTCGCCGACTCGGTGTCGATGGGCGGCAACATGCTGTTGAACACCGGTCCCGATGGGCGCGGTGCCATCCCGCCACGCGACGTCGCCACGCTGACTGCGATCGGGGATTGGATGCAACTGCACCGCGACGCGATCGTGGGCGCCGGACACGCGGACTTCGTTCCGCCGCGCGAGGGCGTGTACACGCGCCGCGGCGACCGGCTCTACCTCCACCTGTTCTCCTGGCCGCTGGGCTTCGTGCACCTGCCCGAGCTGGCCGGGAAGGTGACCTACGCGCGCCTGCTGAACGATGGCTCGTGGCTGAAGACGTCGGTCAGCGATCCCGAGCAGATCGCGGGACTCATGACTCCCGCTGGCGAGGCGGAAGGGACGCTCACGGTCCAGCTGCCGGTTCGCCGACCGGACGTACTGGTGCCGGTCATCGAACTGCGCCTCGCCGACGGCGTCTGACGGACGGGGCCGCCCGCTGACCCCCGCGACGCGCGGGGGTCAGCGGGCGTCCGTCAGTTCTGCGGGATCTCGACGAGGCCCAGGGCGAGATCCGCGGCGCCGAACAGAATCGCGTCCGCGCCCGTCTGCGCGGCCTCGATCCGCAGCGACTTGGTCGCCAGCGGGTGGCAGACCTCATACACGCGGCTGCGCACTGCGGCCAGGAACGGCTCCGCGACCGTCAGGCTGCCCGTGAGGAAGACCGCGTGCGGGTTGAAGAAGTTCACGACACCCGCGAGCGCCTGGCCGAGGTGCGTACCCGCGGTTCGCACCAGCGTGGTGGCGACCGGCTCCGCATCGAGGGCGAGCGCGATCACCTCGGCGGGGGTACGAACGTCGAGGCCCGCGGCCTGAGCCTGGCGAAGCAGGCTGGCGCCACTGGCCACCGTCTCGAGGCAGCCGGTGTTTCCACAGGAGCACGGCAGATCGCCGCTGCCGTCGATGCGCGTGTGCGTGATGTCGCCCGCGGCACCCGTCGCGCCCCGGTGCACCTCGCCGTCGACGATGATGCCGGACCCGATCGCGGTGCCGGCCTTCACGGTGATGCTGTGGTGGGTGGTGCCGAAATGAACCCGGTGCTCGCCGAGCGCGGCGAGGTTGGCGTCGTTGTCCACCGCAACCGGGGCGCTGTAGCGCGCGTGAAGGTGCTCGTCCACGCGGAATCCCGGCCAGCCGGGCATGCGGGAAGGCTGCACCACAGTCCCCGTCTCGATATCCACCGGACCCGGAAGGCTCACCCCGATCGCCAGGATGCGGGAGCCGCCGGCGATCTGGTCGAACGCTGCCTCAACCAACGCCATCGTCGCGCGCGGTCCGTCGGCGAGGTTCACGGGAACGCTGACGACATCCTGTAGTGCGCCGCTCAGCGTGTGGCGGCCGATTCGGGCATGACCGCCGCCGAGATCCACGGTCAGGATCGCACCGGCCTCGTCATCGACGTGGAGGGTTCGGGGGCGTCGCCCCCCGCGTGACGCGCCGTCGGCACCTTCGCGCAGGAGTCCGGCATCGATGAGCGTCTGAACGCGGAGCCCGGCTGTCGAGGGCGCGAGACCGAGTCGCTCGGCGAGCTCGGAGCGCGAGGTGGCCGCGCCGTGCGCGACAAGACGGAGCGCAGCGCGCAGGGCGGCATCGTCGGACGAGGCAGGAGTCACGGAAGACATGGGATCTTTCTGTCGAGCGTTCTGCCACGTTATCGGCCGAAAAGCGCGAAAGATGCAGCATGACGATAAATCAAGCTTCGGTAAAGGTCCGATGTTCGACTTGTGTCGATCATCGAACTCTGACATGGTGACTTTACACACAACTGCACCAGCTTGGTTCGATACTCGAACTAAGTGTCCCCAATCGCCGAGGAGGCATTCAATGAAGAAGTTGCGCGTGGGCGCGGTGGCGGCAGCCGCCGGCATCGCTGTTGTGCTGACCGGTTGCTCCGGCGGCTCTGACGGGTCGAACGCGGGCTCCGGCGGTTCGGGCGACAAGCCCACCATCGTCGTCGACATGTGGTCGGGCAGCGAGTCCGACACCAAGGCTCTCCAGGAGCAGGTCAAGTTCGCCCAGGAGGCGAACCCCGACATCAACATCAAGCTGCAGACCGCTCCGTGGGGCGACTACTTCACCAAGCTCACCACGAACATGGCTTCCGGCAACATGGCGTGCGTCTCGGGTATGAGCGGCGCCCAGCTGGGCGGTTACACCGCCGGCTTCCGCGAGCTGAGCGATGAGGACCTCAAGACCGCCGGTCTGGACCTCGCCGACTTCAACGTGGGTGCCGACGGCATCCTCGGCTTCGAGGGCAAGCTCTACGGTCTGCCCTTCGATGTGGCCACGATGCTCGTCTACTACAACCAGGACATGCTGACCGCGACGGGCGCCCCCACCCCGGAGATCGGCTGGAGCTTCGACGACTTCGACAAGACCGCGGCCGCAGCCACCAAGGACGGCAAGTTCGGCTTCGGCATGGGCATGGGCGGCTACCAGTGGGTGTCCCTTCCCATCTCGATGTCCGGCACGCAGCCCGCGAACGCCGACGGCAAGCTCGAGATCGACAACGCGGACTTCGTGAAGGCCGCCGAGTGGTACGCCGGCCTCGTCACCGACAAGAAGGTCGCCGCCCCCGTGGCTTCCGCCTCCGACACCGGTTGGGGCGAGGATCAGTACTCCAGTGGAAACGCCGCGATGGCCGTTGACGGCACGTGGAACGCCGTCAGCTACCTCACCAACGAGTCTGGCTTCGCCGCGGGCATGGCACCGCTTCCCGCGGGCGCCAAGGGCAGCGTCGGCCCGATCCTCGGCTCCGGCTACGGCATCGCCAAGACCTGCGACAACCCCGAGGCCGCACTGAAGGTCATGGGATCGCTCCTCGGCAAGGACGCGCAGGACTACATCGCCTCCTCGGGCCGCTCCTTCCCGGCGCGCACCGAGTCGCAGCCGCTGTACTTCGACTCGATCGATGAGAAGTACCGCGACCAGGTCAAGTCCGTGTTCGAGGCAGCCTTCGCCAGCACCACGCCGCTGTACATGACGAAGAACTGGGACAAGCTCGACAACTACATCCAGCCCAACCTGGTGTCCGTCTACAGCGGTCAGATGACCATGGCGGACCTGCTGAAGAACGCGCAGTCGCAGTTCGGCAACTGACGTACCCCGGTACGTCTCCGCAGTGAACCGAGAGAAAGCAAGATGACCAAGACGAAGAATCGTCGAGGGTCGCTCGCGCGGGTCGAGTCCCGCTGGGCGCTGGGCTTCGCAAGCCCAGCCCTGGTGGGGCTCGCCCTGTTCACGATTGTCCCGGTGGGGCTCTCGATCGTGATGAGCGTCTTCGACTGGCCCGTGTTCGGCGATCGCACCTTCAACGGCTTCGCCAACTACGCGAAGCTGTTCGATCCGAGCAAGAGCCCCGATTTCTGGCCGGCGCTGCGCAACTCCGCGGTGTACACGATCCTCTACGTCCCGCCGAGCATCGCGCTCTCGTTGGCGCTCGCTCTCGGGCTCGGCCCGCGCATCCGCGGCCGCGGCGCACTGCGCGTTCTCTTCTTCATCCCCGTGGTCACCCCCATGGTGGCCAACGTGCTGGTGTGGAAGATGATGCTGCAGCCGCAGGGCCTGTTCAACGGCGTCTCGCAGTCGTTCTTCGGCATCACTCTCCCCAACTTCCTGGCCGACCCCGCCTGGGCGATGATCATGGTCGTCGCGATGAGCGTGTGGCAGGGGCTGGGCTACAACATGCTGATCTTCTCCGCCGCGCTGGAGCAGCTGCCCGACAGCGTGCTCGAGGCCGCGGCGATCGACGGAGCGCAGGGCTTCCGCCGCGTGTGGAGCGTGATCCTGCCGATGATCTCGCCGTCCGTGTTCTTCGCGGCGATCATGACGATGATCACGTCCCTCCAGGTGTTCGCCCAACCGCAGCTGCTCACCGGCGGCGGGCCAGGAAACGCCACCAAACCGCTCGTGATGTACATCTGGGAGCAGGGCTTCACCTTCGGCGACCTCGGACTCGCGGCCGCCGGCGCCTGGATCCTGTTCGCCATCATCATCGTGATCACGGGCCTGCAGTTCACCGCACAGAAGAAGTGGGTGCACTATGAGCACTGAAACCCTGAATGCTCTCCTGATCCTCGGTTCACCCGCCCAGCAGAACGGGGTGCGTCGTGAGCACTGAAACCCTGCGTTCTCCCGCTCTGCGCCCGCGCAAGCGCGGTGCAGAGACCACGCCGGCAGCCAAGGTGCGACTCATCCTCGCTCACGTGCTGATCTACATCGCCGCGCTGATCTTCGTCGCACCGCTCATCTACGCGTTCTTCTCGGCTCTGAAGCCGAACGTCGAGATCTTCTCCATGCCGCCGACGCTGATCGGCTCGCAGGTGAAGTGGTCCAACTTCGTCGACGTGTTCCAGTACGGCCCCTTCGTGCACTACATCGTGAACTCGTTCGTCGTGGCGATCCTCGGCACGCTCGTGGTGATCATCGTGTCCACGGCGGCCGGCTACGCGTTCGGTCGCCTGCGCTGGAAGGGCCGCGACGCGGTCTTCATCCTGTTCCTCGCGACCCTGATGGTTCCGGCTGAAGTCCTCGTCATCCCGATGTTCCAGCTCATGCAGAACTTCGGCTGGGTCAACACGATCCAGGCGCTGGTGCTGCCCTTCGCGTTCGGCGCGTTCGGCACGTTCCTGATGCGCCAGTTCTTCCGTGGGATCCCGTTCGAGCTGGAGGAGGCGGCCCGCGTGGACGGGGCCAATCCGCTGCGCTCGTTCCTCAGCATCATCCTGCCGCTGTCGAAGTCGGCCGTGGCCGTGCTCGCCGTGTTCACGTTCCTGTCGTTCTGGAACAGCTACCTGTGGCCGCTCATCGTGGTCAGCGACACCTCCGCGCTCGGCACGCTGCCGATCGGTCTGGCCAGCTTCGCCGGACAGAACGGCACGCGCTGGGATCTGCAGATGGCCGCGGCCATCATCTCGATGATCCCCACGACGCTGCTGGTGATCGTGCTGCAGAAGCACCTGGTCAAGGGCATCGCGATGGCCGGCATGGGTGGTCGTTGACCCTTGATGAGCAGTGATGTGCGCGCCGCCGATGCGGCGTTCTCCGCCGAACGAACCCTCGTCGCCGGAATCGATATCGGCGGCACCAAGATCGCTGTCCTGGTGACGGGGGAGGACGGGGCCGTGCTCGCGCGCGGCGTCGTTCCCGCCCCCGCCCAGGAAGGCGGCATCGCCATGGCGGATGCCGCCGCCGATTTGACCCGCGATCTCGTGGCGCAGGTCTCCGGTCGGCTGCGGGCTGCCGGGGTCGGTGCCGCCGGCGTGGTAGATCCCGACGCGGGAATCATCCTCGCCGCCTCCGCGATGTTCACGGACTGGGTCGGTTTCGGCCTCGCGGCCGCGCTCACCGAACGCCTCGGCGTTCCGGTCGCGGTCGAGAACGACGTGAACGCGTTCCTGCTCGGAGAGGTCGCCGCCGGTGCGGGGCACGGCTCCGACGTGCTCGGTGTGATGCTGGGCACCGGAGTGGGTGGTGCGCTCCTGCTCGACGGAGTGCTGCGTCATGGGCCCAACGGCGCGGCCGGCGAGATCGGCCACACTCCGGGCTACAGCGATCTGGTGTGCACCTGCGGCCAGATCGGACACCTGGAGACCCTGGCCTCCGGCACATCGATCGCGCTGCGCTATGCCGAGCGGTCGGGAGCGACCGGCCTCGGTGCCGCAGACGTGGCCGAGCTCGCGCGAGGCGGCGATCTGGACGCCATCGCCGTCTTCCACGCCGCGGGGCGCGCGGTGGCGCTGGCCTGCGCCAGCGCGGCGACCCTGGTGGACCTGGACGTCGCGGTGATCGGTGGGGGCGTGTCCCACGCGTGGGACCTGCTGGAGCCCGCGATCACGGCGACGCTGCGGACGGACGCCCCGGTGTCGGGCGCGCCGCTGCGGATCATCCCGGCCGCGCTCGGATCCGACGCGGTGGCCCTCGGAGCCGCGGCTGCCGCACGCTCACGTTCCTGACCGTCCTCGAACCTCTCCCTCCCGTCGGCAGCCGACCGACGGCCTGATACTCTTCCCCCGCCTCAGAGAAGGAGCCCCCGTGACCGAACGACCGGAAGCCCACGAGATCTGGATGGGACCGCTGGCCCCCGTCGCCGAGGGCGGCCTGACCCGTCCTCGCATCGGGATCGGCGGCATCTCGATTGAATCGAGCACCTTCTCGCCGCACATCTCCGGCGATGAGGCCTTCACCATCCGGGAGTCTGACGCGCTATTGGCGTACTACCCCTTCCTCGACGCGCGACGGGAGCTGCGCGAAGCCGCGGACTGGACCCCGATCTATCACGGGCGTTCGCTGCCGGGCGGTGCCGTTGCGCCGGACACATACCAGCGCATGAAGGCGGGAATCGTGGACGGAATCCGTGCCGCGATCGCCGAGGACGGGCCGTTCGACGGGTTCTTCTTCGATATCCACGGCGCCATGAGCGTGGTGGGCATGGATGACGCCGAGGGCGACCTGGCCGAGGCGGTGCGCCGGGAACTCGGACCCGACACCCTCATCAGCACGTCGATGGACCTGCACGGCAACGTGTCGCGCACGCTGCTGGATGCTGTCGATCTCCTCACCTGCTACCGGATGGCGCCGCACGAGGACTGGATGAACACCAAGGAGCGCGCGGTGTGGAACCTCCTCGCGCGCCTGCGTGGCGAGCACGGTGCAGATCCGTTCGAGCGGCGTCCGCTCAAGGCCTGGGTGCCGGTTCCCGTGCTGCTGCCGGGGGAGAAGACGAGTACGCGGCTGGAGCCGGCCAGGGGGATCTATGACGAGCTCCCCGATATCGAGTCGCTGCCGGGCGTGGTGGATGCCGCCGTGTGGGTGGGCTACGCGTGGGCTGATGAGCCTCGCAACATGGCGGTCGTCGTGGTGATGGGCGACGACGCCGACGTCATCGCGCGAGAGGCCGAGCGGCTCGCGCGGCGGTACTGGGACGCGCGGGCCGACTTCGTGTTCGTCGGTCCGACCGCGACGCTCGGCGAGGCACTGGATCGAGCACTGGCCCCGGGGGCCGCGCGGCCGTTCCTCATCTCGGACTCTGGCGACAATCCCACCGCGGGCGGTGCAGGCGATGTCTCCTGGACACTCGGCGAGCTGCTGGAGCGTGCGGACCTGCGCGAGTCGGGGCGCGTGGTGATTCACGCGTCCGTGTTCGATGCCGCCGCCGTCGCGCACGCTGTCGCGGCTGGCGTCGGCAGCACGGTCACCCTGGAGGTCGGCGGTCGGGTCGATCCCGGCCCCCGTGGGCCGGTGACGATCACCGGAGAGGTGTTCTCGGTCACCGACGGAGATCCGGATGCTGGCACCCAGGTCGTGGTGCGCGCGGGCAGCGTGTTCTCGATCATCACCGAACGCCGCAAACCCTTCCACCACCTCGACGATTTCCGCATGCTCGGTCTGGAGCCGAAGAGCGCCGACATCGTGATCGTGAAGATCGGGTACCTCGAGCCGGAGCTGTACGAGCTCGCGGCCGACTGGATCCTCGCCCTCACGCCCGGCGGGGTCGATCAGGACCTGCTGCGACTCGGGCATCACCGCCTGCAGCCCGGGGTGTATCCGTTCGATCAGTCCGGCACCGATCCCGACCTGACCCCGCTGGTCACCCGGCGGGGCGCAGAATCTGAACTCGCCGACGGTGGAGAGGACCGCTGACATGATGAACTTCGAGAAGCGCATCGGCCCGGATCTCGGCGCCCAGGGTCCCGAGTATCCGCTCACCGGCGCCGTGCCCGACTGGTACCGCGACGCGAAGCTGGGCTTCTTCATCCACTGGGGGCTCTACTCGGTTCCCGCCTGGGCGATCCAACACGGTCCCGGCGTCCACATCCCCACGGAGGACGCGTACGCCTATCACCAGTACGCGGAGTGGTACGGGAACACGGTTCGCATCGCGGGGAGTCCCACCTGGCTGCGCCACCAGGAGGTGTACGGCACCGGAACCAGCTATGAGGACCTCGCGGACCTCTGGCGGGCGGACGCCTTCGACGCCGATGCGCTGGTGTCTGAGCTGGTCGGAGCTGGGGCGAAGTACATCATCCCCACCACGAAGCACCACGACGGCTTCGCGCTCTGGGACACCGCCACGAGCGGCTTCAATGCCGCGCGTCGGGGTCCGCGCCGTGACCTCATCGGCGAGCTGCACGATGCCACGCGCAGCCGCGGAGCTCGCTTCGGCGTCTACTACTCCGGGGCATTGGACTGGCACACGGGGGACTTCCCGGCCATCGAGAGTGACACGGACCTGTTCCGATTCCGCCGCAACGACGAGCAGTACTCCCGCTACGCCGCAGCCCAGCTGGAGGAGCTGGTCGAACGGTTCGCCCCGGACGTGCTGTGGAACGACATCGACTGGCCCGACGGAGGCAAGGGCCACGACGAGTTCGCGGTGGCCGCGCTGCTCGGCCGGTACTTCGCCGCCGTGCCCGACGGCGTCGTCAACGATCGCTGGGGTGTCCCGTACCACGGCTTCCTCACGCGTGAGTACACGCATATCGAGGACGTCCAGGAGAAGGTGTGGGAATCGACGCGTGGCCTCGGCTACTCGTTCGGGTACAACCAGGCGGAGGGGCCGGAGCAGTCGCTGTCCGGTACCGATCTGATTCGCCTGTTCGTCGACGTGGTGAGCAAGAACGGAAACCTGCTGATCAACACGGGCCCGCGCGCAGACGGCACGATCCCCGAGCTGCAGCTTGCGGCGATGCGTCAGCTCGGCGAGTTCCTCCGGGTGAACGGCGACGCGATCTACGCCACCCGCCCCTGGATTCGTGCCGGCGAACGTCAGGGAACGCCGCGCGCTTACACATCCTCTGCCGCGGGCACACACGTTCATGTGCTCGATCCGGCTGCGGGAGTCGTGGAGCTGCCGACGGAACTCGCCGGCACTTCGGGTGCACGGTGGGCGGGGGCTCAGGCCGCGGAGATCGTCGCGCTCGCGGACGGGACAGCGACCGTGGCGATCCCCGAAGGCCTCCGCGGTGACGCGGTCGCCACGCTCACTGTGTTGATGTGAGCTGGGGGGAATCGAACCCCCGTCCAGGATGCGGCGAGGATCATGGAAGGCGACGGTGCCCGGCTCGCGTTGTGATGACGGGCCCCGTCCCCCGGGCGCACACTGCGACCGGATGCTGAGGATGGAGGCGGACAGATGACCGTGGTGGAAATCGTGGCGCAGTCGCCGCGTGATGCTCGTGTGGCCATCGGCAACGGCGCGGACCGCGTGGAACTGTGCCAGGCGCTCATCACCGGCGGGATCACGGCATCGCACGCGGTGATGGCCGGGGCGGTGGACGCCGTGGGCGGCGACCGCGTGGCTGCGCTGATTCGGCCGCGGGCCGGCGGATACATCTACGACGGTGACGAGATCCGTGTGGTTGCGGCGGACATTCGCAACGCGGTGGCGCTCGGCATCGGCGCCGTCGTCGTCGGCGCGCTGCGCCCGGACCTGTCCGTGGACGCGAACGCCGTCGAACGATGGCGCGAAGCTGCCGGAGACGCCGACCTGGTGTTCCACCGCGCGATCGACGTGCATCCGGACCCGGTCGCGGCAGTGAGTGAGCTCGTCCACCTCGGCGCCACGCGCATCCTGACGTCCGGCGGAGCCACGCGGGCGGGAGACGGCACCGCCGTGCTGGCCGAGATGGTCGGCGCGGCCAACGGACGACTGCAGATCCAGGCCGGCGGTGGGGTGACGATCGACGCGATTGCAGCGCTGCGTGCCGCGGGCGTGGACGCGATCCATCTGTCGGCGCGCGTCGCGGTGAGCGACGGAAGCCCCGCAGGTCCCGGCGGTGGCATCGACGAGTACGACGTCGTCTCCGACACTCTCGTGCGTGCCGCCCGCGCCGCCGCCGACGCCTGACACCCGGTGTTCGACGTCCGGCCCTGGCTCCCCGTCCTCCGTTTGCTTTCCGTCGCTCGACGTCCGTCGTTGTGAGGCGAGAACCACTGACCGCGAGACTTCTGTCTGTGGGCGAGAATCACCGCGTTGCGCGAGTTCTCGCCCACAGACGGAAGTCTCACGGGTCATGGGGTGGCGTAGGGGGAGCGGGCAGGGGATGGGCGGTATCTCGCTGGGTCCGTAGACTGAGGACATGAGTTCCGATCCGGACGGCCCGCAGGGCGCTGCCGATCCCGTACCCGACCCCGTACCCGACCCCGGCGCAGCCGAGCCGACGCTCGCGCGCGGGTGGCGTGCCGTGGGCAAGGGGGCGGACCAGGTCCACATCGAGGGAGAGGCCACCGCCGATCCGCCTGCTGCGTCGGTCGATGAGGACGATGCCGAGGCGCAGTCCTTCGCGGGCGACGAGGTCGTCCACAACGACCAGCCCGTTGAGGCCGGAAACGGCGCGCTGCTGGGCATCGGAATCCTCGCCGGTGTCTACCTGCTTTACGTGATCGGATGGTTCATCGGCGGCAACCGCCTGGACGTGGTCGGCGACTTGCTGCTGGCCAACGGCCCGATCTACGCGATCGTCAAGTGGACGGCGATCGCCGCTCCCGCCGTCTGGTTCGCCGTCGTGTTCGTGCTGACGCTGCGCAGCCGACCGTGGGTGCGCTTCCTCTGGCTCATCATGGGCGTTGTCCTGCTCGTGCCGTGGCCGTTCGTCATCAACTGGGAGAGCGCACTGATGGGAGGGGCCCAGTGAGCGAGCAGACCGTCAAGCCGGCCACACGCGGTGCCGGATCCTGGTTGCGATGGACGATCGCCGCGCTGTTCGGCCTCATCTACTCCTTCGCGATCTGGGTTGCTGTCTTCGCGCTGGTTCTCGCCTCGCAAGGCAACACCGGGCTCACCCCGGCCGGCGTGGGCGTCGGTCTCATGCCGGTCATCTTCCCGGTGCTGGTGTACGCGGGCATCGTTCTGGTGGGTCGTCGCCTGTGGGTCTGGAAGCAGGCGCTGCTGTTCCTCGCCGGCGTCGCGCTCGTGGGCGTCTTCTGGTTGGACGTGATGATGCTGCAGGTCGCCGCACAGTCGTCGCTGGTGGGTGCCGGCTGATCACACGTGCCGGGTGGGTGTAACGCTGCCTCTGTCGGGCCCCGCGCATCGACCCCGGCGAGCTCGAAATTCTCAGATTCGGCGTCACGCGCACTCTGAACGGCGGTCTCGGCAGCGGCTCAGCATTCTGCGCGCCTGAGCGCACGATGCCACCGCCGGGTGCTCGATTGCGCAGGCTCAGCGGTGGGTGCTGAATGGTCGCCGAACGTCACGTGAACGGGAGCATCGCTGCCGAGACGGTAGGCTGACACCGATCGCGCCCCCGACGGCGTGCGGCGCATCGGCCCCTCCCCATCACGCGAAATACCGCCTCGAAGGATACCTCTGTGACGAAGCCCGTCGTTCTTCTCGCCGAAAAGCTCTCACCCGCCACGATTGACGCGCTCGGTCCGGACTTCGACGTCCGTGACGTCGATGGCACCGACCGTCCCGCGCTGCTGTCGGCTCTGGCCGATGCGGACGCCGTGCTGATCCGATCGGCCACGCAGATCGACTCTGAGGCTCTCGCCGCGGCGCCGAAGCTCAAGGTCGTCGCTCGTGCCGGTGTGGGTCTCGACAACGTCGACATCAAGGCAGCCACCACGGCCGGCGTCATGGTGGTCAACGCCCCGACCTCCAACATCATCTCGGCGGCGGAGCTGACCATCGGCCACATCCTCTCGCTAGCTCGTCGAGTCCCTGCCGCTCACGCGTCCCTGTCCGCGGGCGAGTGGAAGCGCAGCTCCTTCACGGGCACCGAGCTGTTCGAGAAGACCCTCGGCATCATCGGTCTCGGCCGCATCGGCGCGCTGATCACCGCCCGCATGCAGGCGTTCGGCATGCGCGTCGTGGCGTACGACCCCTACGTGACCAGCGCTCGCGCGCAGCAGCTCGGTGTGGAGCTGCTGAGCCTGGACGAGCTGCTGGAGCAGTCGGATTTCATCACGATTCACATGCCGAAGACGCCGGAGACCACCGGCATGATCTCGACGGCCCAGTTGGCCGCAATGAAAAAGACCGCGTACATCGTCAACGTGGCGCGTGGTGGCCTCATCGACGAAGCCGCGCTCGAAGTGGCACTCACGTCTGGCGAGATCGCCGGTGCGGGCCTCGACGTCTTCAGCTCCGAGCCCCCGAAGGAGACCGGCCTGCTCGGTCTGCCGAACGTCGTAGTGACGCCCCACCTGGGTGCGTCGACCGATGAGGCGCAGGAGAAGGCCGGTATCTCGGTCGCCCGCTCGGTGCGTCTCGCGCTCGGCGGCGAGCTGGTTCCGGATGCGGTGAACGTCGCGGGTGGTGCCATCGACCCGTACGTGCGTCCGGGTATCGCCCTCGTCGAGAAGCTCGGTCAGTTCTTCTCAGCGCTCGCCAAGTCGCCCCTCACGAGCCTGGATGTCGAGGTGCACGGCGAGCTGAGCGGCTACAGCGTGGACGTCCTCAAGCTCGCGGCCCTCAAGGGCGTCTTCACCAACATCGTGAGCGAGTCCGTCTCGTACGTGAACGCGCCGCTGCTGGCCGACCAGCGTGGCATCGACGTGCGCCTGCTGGTGGATGACCAGTCCGACGAGTACCGCAACGTCATCACGCTCACCGGTGCACTGTCCGACGGCACGCAGCTGTCGGTCTCGGGGACGCTCACCGGGCCGAAGCAGATCGAGAAGCTGGTCGGCATCAACGGTCTCGCGCTCGAGTTGCCCATCGAGAAGCACCACATCGTGATGGTCTACACCGACCGCCCCGGTATCGTCGCCGTCTACGGCCAGAAGTTCGGCGAGGCCGGCATCAACATCGCCGGCATGCAGATCGCCCGTCAGTCCGCCGGTGGGCGGGCGCTGTCCGTGCTGACCGTCGACTCGCCGGTCTCCGATGAGCTGCTGGAAGAGGTCAGCTCCGCGATCCATGCCGACGTCTTCCGTCAGATCGAGATCACGGAGGCCTGAGCCCCCGCGCCAGACGAATGAGCCCGCCCCGAGAGGGCGGGCTCATTCGCGTTCTGTGATGAGAAGGCGCGTCAGTCCGTGAGTCGGCGCACGAGGGCGATGAGCGCGTCCATGTCGGTGATCTCGGCGACAGAGCCGATCTCCAGCGACTGATTGAAGTACACGCCGTCTGCCACCAGCATCACCAGGGTGAGCGCGGTGTCGTCGGGTACGTGAGGGTCGAGGAAGGTGCGCCAGCTCTCCCGGAGCCGGCGCAGCGCCTCCGTGGCCGTGGGGGAGCCGGAGGTAGCCAGGCGCCCCACGGAGACGATGGCGCGGTCCAGCGGCGAGTTGATGGTGGCTGAGCTGCGGATGAACGCGTCCACCACTCCGCTGGGGGATGCCGTCATGGCATCGAGGTCCTCGCGCACGAGGCGATCCATGCGCTCCACGAGAGCTTGCTCCATCGCGGACTTCGAGCCGAAGTGGTAGAGCAGCCCGCCCTTGGAGACACCAGCGATGCGCGCGGTGGCATCCATCGTGGCGGCGCGCTCGCCGTCGTCGATGAGGAGCGATTCGAACGCGTCGATCACTTTCTCGCGAGCGTGCGGGGGTCGTGCCATGCCCAGCATCCTCTCATGAGACTTGATTACTGTACCGTCTGGACGGTATAACTGTACCAGCCGGACGGTTAGCCCTGCTCCGGCCCGAAACTCGAACAGGGGAGCCTGTTCACGAAACCGAGGAAGAAATGTCTGTCGACACTCACGCCCTGCGTGCCGATATCGAGACCGGTCGAGTCAGCTGGCGCGGTTGGGTCGCCCTCGCGATCCTCATGCTGCCGGTGCTGCTGGTCTCGGTCGACAACACCGTGCTCACGTTCGCTCTGCCAGACATCGCGATCTCCCTGCAGCCGTCGGCCATCGAACAGCTGTGGATCATCGACGCGTACTCGCTCGTGCTCGCCGCGCTTCTGGTGACGATGGGAACCCTGGGTGACCGTTTCGGTCGTCGCCGCCTGCTCCTGATCGGCGCGATCGGCTTCACCGTGGTCTCCGCGCTCGCCGCGTTCGCACCGTCTGCCGAGTGGCTGATCGCCGCTCGCGCCGTCATGGCCATCTTCGGCGCCATGCTCATGCCGTCCACCCTCTCTTTGATCCGCACCATCTTCACCGACGCGGTTCAGCGTCGCCTGGCGATCGCCATCTGGGCAGCGGGATTCTCCGCGGGCGCAGCGCTCGGGCCGATCGTAGGAGGCTTCCTCCTCGAGCACTTCTCCTGGGGGTCCGTGTTCCTCATGGCGGTACCCGTCATGATCCCGCTGCTAATCCTCGCGCCGGTCCTCGTTCCCGAGACGCGGGACCCGAGCCCGGGTCGCATCGATCCGATCAGCATCGTGCTGTCGATCGCCACCATGGTTCCGATCGTTTACGGCATCAAGGAGCTCGCGGTGGAGGGCTTGCTCTCGCCGGCTCCGATCCTGTTCGTGGTCGGTGTGGGCTTCGGGTGGCTGTTCGTTCGTCGCCAGCTGCGCGCCGATGTCCCCATGCTCGACATGAAGCTGTTCCAGACGCCGCGATTCACCGGAGCGATCCTCGTGAACATGCTCAGCATCTTCGCGTTGGTCGGCTTCCTGTACTTCGTCTCGCAGCACCTCCAGCTCATCCTCGGCCTCACGCCGATGGCCGCCGGGTTCGCGCTCGTTCCCGGCCTCGTCGTGATGATCGTCGCGGGACTTGTGGTGGTGCCCATCGCTCAGCGCGTGGCTCCGCGCGTGATCGTTCCGATCGCGCTGCTGTTCTCCATCGCGGGCTTCGTGATGTCGGCGCTGGCATCGCAGGAGGGAGCGCTCCTCACCCTGGTGATCGCGTTCGTGCTGCTGGGCATCGGCATCGGCATGGCGGAGACCGTGTCCAACGACCTCATCCTCGCCAGCGCTCCGCCCGCGAAGGCCGGGGCGGCCAGCGCAGTGTCGGAGACCGCGTATGAGCTGGGCGCGGTGCTCGGTACGGCCGTGCTCGGTGGCTTGCTCACCGCTCTCTACCGCACGAACCTCGTCATCCCGGATGGCGTGGGGGAGCAGGCGGCCGACGCCGCTCGCGAGACACTGGCCGGAGCCATGGTGACGGCCGAGGAGATCGGCGGTGCCGTTGGCGACCAGCTGAGGCATGCTGCGGCCTACGCGTTCGACTCCGGTGTGCTCATCACTGGTCTCATCGGCGCGGGTCTCGTGGTGATCGCCGCCGTCATCGCGGCCACTACGCTGGGAGGGAAGTCCGTCGCACACTCCGACGCGGAGTGATGCCGCCCTGAGGAGAGCAATGTCGCGTGTCGTGAAGCTGGCCGTGATCCCCGGTGACGGGATCGGCCCCGAGGTCGTCGCCGAAGCCGAGAAGGTGCTGGATGCGGTCACGGCCGACTCTGGTGTGACCTTCGAGAAGACGCGATTCTCCCTCGGTGCCGCGCGCTACCTCGAGACCGGTGACACGCTCACTGACGAAGATCTCGCGGCCATCGCCGACAACGACGCGATCATCCTGGGTGCGGTCGGCGGAGTCCCCGGTGACCCGCGGCTGAAGGACGCGAACATCGAACGCGGCCTGCTGCTGAAGCTGCGCTTCACGCTGGATCACTACGTGAACCTCCGCCCCTCGCGTCTCTACCCGAACTCCACCAGCCCGCTGGCGAATCCGGGTGACATCGACTTCGTCGTCGTGCGCGAGGGCACGGAGGGGCCCTATGTCGGCAACGGTGGCTCGATCCGCCGCGGCACCCCGCAGGAGATCGCCAACGAGGTGAGCGTGAACACCGCGTTCGGTGTGGAGCGGGTGGTCCGCTACGCGTTCGATCTGGCCGAGCGCCGGCACCGCAAGCTCACGCTGGTGCACAAGACCAACGTGCTGACGTTCGCCGGCGGCATCTGGCAGCGCATCGTGAACGAGGTGGCGTCGGAGCACCCCGACGTGGCCGTAGACTACTTGCACGTCGATGCGGCAACGATCTTCCTGGTCACGAACCCGTCCCGCTTCGACGTGATCGTCACCGACAACCTGTTCGGTGACATCCTGACCGATCTGGCAGGTGCCGTCACCGGAGGCATCGGCCTCGCCGCTTCCGGGAACATCAATCCCGATAGCAGCTTCCCGTCGATGTTCGAGCCCGTGCACGGTTCGGCGCCCGACATCGCGGGTCAGCAGAAGGCGGACCCCACCGCTGCGATCGGTTCCATCGCCCTCCTGCTCGATCACCTGGGGCTGGAGGACGAAGCACGTCGCGTGAACGACGCGATCGAGGCGGACGTCGCCGCTCGTGGCGAGCAGCCTCGCACCACGACTCAGATCGGCGATGCCATCGCCGAGCGGGTTCGGGCGTAGCCTGATCCCGCGCAGAACGCTTCTTCGAACCAGGATGTGACATGACCACTTCTTCCCCCCTCGAATTCCAGGTGACCCGCAACCTCGCGGCCAAGACGGACGCCCAGCGTGACGAGATCCTCGCCAACCCCGGCTTCGGTCAGCACTTCACCGATCACATGCTCGACGTGTGCTGGTCGGAGACCGGCGGCTGGCACCGCCCGCGGGTTCAGCCCTACGGTCCGATCTCCCTTGACCCGGCGGCGTCGGTGCTGCACTACGGTCAGGAGATCTTCGAGGGCATCAAGGCGTACCGCCACGCCGACGGTTCGGTTCACACCTTCCGTCCGCTGGAGAACGCGCGTCGTCTGCAGCGCCCCGCCCGCCGTATGGCTCTGCCGGAGCTGCCCGAGGAGGTCTTCGTGCAGTCGCTGCGCGAGCTGATCGCCGTCGACGGAGCCTGGGTTCCCTCCGGGGAGGATCAGTCACTCTACTTCCGCCCGTTCATGTTCGCCAAGGAAGCCTTCCTTGGCGTCCGCCCGGCCAAGAAGGTCGCGTACTACCTGATCGCGAGTCCCGCCGGCGCCTACTTCTCTGGCGGCGTGAAGCCGGTCAAGATCTGGCTGAGCGAGGACTACGCCCGCGCCGGCAAGGGTGGCACCGGCGCGGCCAAGACGGGCGGCAACTACGCATCGAGCCTCGTCGCGCAGGCTGAGGCCAGCGACAACGGCTGCGACCAGGTGGTCTTCCTCCGCGACGGCAACGTCGAAGAGCTCGGCGGCATGAACGTGGTGTTCGTGATGAAGGACGGCACGATCGTCACGCCCGAGTCCGACTCGATCCTGCAGGGCATCACGCGCGACTCGATCCTGCAGCTGGCCGAGGATCGCGGACACACGATCCAGCGTCGGGACATCTCGCTCGAGGAGTGGCGCGAGGGCGTTCGCACGGGCGAGATCGTTGAGGTGTTCGCCTGCGGTACGGCAGCGGTGCTGAGCCCGATCGGCCTGCTCAAGGGCGCGGACTTCGAGGACGAGCAGCCGTTGGGCGAGCTTGCCACCAGCCTGCGTCAGGAGCTCACCGACATCCAGTACGGCCGTGCGGCGGACAAGCACGGCTGGCTCGTGCGCCTCGACGCCTGATACTCCACCACGGGGCCCGTGCCCGCCGCGACGACGGCGGGCACGGGCCCCGTGGCATGCGCGGTGGACGATAGGCTGGGGTGGTGAGGATCGTACGTTTCAGCCACCAGGACGCCATCAAATACGGCATCGTCGACGACACCGATCTGGTCGTGATCGCCGGCGATCCGATGTTCGCCGGTTTCGACACCACGGGGGAGCGGGTACCGCTGGCCGATGCCGCCTTGCTCGCGCCGGTGATCCCGCGCTCCAAGGTGGTGGCCGTCGGCCGCAACTACGCCGATCATGCTGCCGAGTTCGGCAACGACGTGCCGGCCGAGCCCATGCTCTTCCTGAAGCCCAACACCGCCGTCATCGGCCCGGGCGATGCCATTGTGCGCCCGAACGCGCTGTCCGAGCGCGTGGAGTTCGAGGGCGAGCTTGCCGTGGTGATCGGCCGCATCGCGAAGAACGTGACCGCGGCGAACGCACTGGACTACGTGTTCGGTTACACCATCGGCAACGATGTGACCGCTCGCGATCTGCAGCGCAGCGACGGCCAGTGGTCGCGCGCCAAGGGGTTCGACACGTTCTGCCCGCTGGGCCCCGCGATCGAGACCGAGTTCGACCCGACTGTCGGCGTGCTCACCGCCAAGGTGAACGGCGAGATCAAGCAGCAGGCTCCGCTCAGCGACATGGTGCACGGCGTGGCCGCCATCATCGCTCACGCCTCGGCAGCGTTCACGCTGCTTCCGGGCGATGTCATCCTCACCGGAACCCCGGCCGGCGTCGGACCGCTCGTGGCCGGCGACGTGGTCGAGGTCGACATCACCGGTCTGGGCATTCTCCGCAACACCGTGCGCGACGCGTCGTGATGAACGTCGGGGCACAGCGTCCTGAGCAGCGGGTGCTTCGCCACACGGCATCGGTCATCTCATGACGTCGTCGGTCATCTCATGACGTCGTCGGTTATCTCATGACGTTGTCGGCCGCCCTCGACGAGGCGGCAATCGCACGGATCCAATCGCGGACGGTGCGCACGCTCGCGGTCGGTCAGGTGCTGGGTGGCATCGCGTTCGGCGCCACGGTGTCGCTCGGCGCTCTGCTGGCGAAGGACATCACCGGGCAGGACGCGTTGTCCGGCTTCGCGACGGCGTTCGTCACCCTGGGCGCCGCTCTGGCCGCCATCCCGTTGGCACGGCTTGCCGCACGCCGCGGACGACGCACCGCTCTCACGCTGGGCAACCTGCTCGCCCTGATCGGCATCGCGATCGTGATCTCGGCAGCGGCGTCGGCCACGTTCTGGCTGTTCCTGATCGGTGTTGTCCTCATCGGCACGGGAAACGCCGGAAACCTGCAGTCCCGCTTCGCGGCCACGGATCTCGCCACACCCGCACGGCGCGGACGCGAACTGTCCGTCGTCGTGTGGGCGACAACCGTCGGGGCCGTTGCCGGTCCGCTGCTGCTGGGCCCGGGCGAAGCTCTCGGGCGCGTGCTCGGGATGCCGGTGCATACCGGCTCCTATCTCTTCTCGCTCGCGGCTCAGGTCGCGGCGTTCCTGCTGTACATCGTCGCGCTGCGTCCCGATCCGCTGCGGATCGCCCAGCAGCGCGACGCCGCGGTCCCTGCGGCGGCTCTCGGCGCGTCCGTGGACCGACCCCGGGTGGCTCGCTATGCGATCTTCGCGGTGGCAGCATCCCACACGGTGATGGCATCGGTGATGGCCATGACGCCGGTGCACCTGCAGCACATGACGATGGGCGACGCGACGGTGATCGTCGGCGTGACCATCGCCGCCCACGTTGCCGGCATGTACGGTCTGTCGCCGGTCTTCGGCTGGTTGTCGGATCGTTTCGGACGTGTCGCGGTGATCGTGCTCGGCCAGGCGCTCCTCGCGGGTGCTCTGGTGGCCGCCTTCGTGGGCAGTGCGTCCCACGCCGGTGTGCTGATCGCTCTCGTCCTGCTCGGGCTCGGGTGGAGCGCGGCCACCGTCGCCGGCAGCACGCTGCTCACCGAGGCGTCCTCGGTGGAGCGGCGTCCGCGACGGCAGGGCCTCAGTGACTCGCTCATGAGCCTCTGCGCGGGAGTCGGCGCGATCCTTGCCGGACTCGTGCTCCAGGCGGTGGAGTATCGCGGGTTGGCGGTCGTTGCTCTCGTGCTGGTGATCGCCGTCACCGTGGTGTCGCCGTTCGCGCTGCGCGTTCGTGACCCCCGGGCCTGATTCGTCTCAGAGTGAGCGCGGGTCAGCTCATCGGATGCAGGACGGCGCCGTCAGCCACGGGGAGATGGAGCACGAGGGCGTGCTCCCCGCCCACCACAAAGGTCTGATCACTCGGGATCATTCTGCTGTGATCGCGGATCGGGTCGGCCGTGCCCGGGTTTCGCAGGTACACCGGGTGCGCACCCGAGGACACCTGGAGGCGCAGCCGGTGTCCCACGGCGAAGCGGTGGGCCAGGGAGGTGAGCGCGAGGGTCGTGCTGCTCTCCGCGTCGGGATCTCGCCGGAGGTAGCCGTCGGTGACCGTTCGCGAGCGGCCCCGTTCGTCCACATCGCAGAGCCGAATGAACAGGTCGACACGTGGGTTGGTCGAAGTCAGCAGGATCTCGACACGGGGTTCACCGATCACGAGGAGGTCGTCGGTGAGTGCGTCGGAGGTGAACAGGACGACGTCCGCCCGGGCCTCCCGATGCCGTTGGACTCGATACCCGGAGGCGAATGGACCGAGCGTGCGACCGCCTTCGCTCGGCGTGGGGTCGGAGGGGGCGTAGCGGTACGACACCGGGGTCGCGAGTTCGTCTGCAGGACCACGGCGCAGGCCGCCGGTGGCAGTGGCCGACCACGTTGTCGACGCGGCGGCAGGCGGCCACGAATCTACCTCGCACCAGCCCACGCCTCCGGTGACTTCGACGCGCACGTCGGGGAGCCGATCCAGCGAGTCGAAGGCGAGCAGCGCGTCGCGCACACCCATCACGGAGGTCTCGGGCGCGCCGTGCACCCAGTCCCCGATCACGAGTTTCGTGGAGACGCCTCCGGCGACGAGCGCGGCGTGATCCCTCAACTGCTCCTGCAGGAACAGGTCGCGCCACCCGGCGACGAGCGCGACGGGCGGAATGGTGTGCGTGTCCTGGGCGAAGTGCAGCGGCTCCCACCAGGGATCGTCGCGATCGGAGTGCTCCACCCAGTCGCGGAAGAACCGGGGGTCGGTTCCCACCGCGGTTTGGGCGGCATCCGCGGGAGGGATCGCGAGGGAGCCGCGCCGCAGGGCTGAGGACGCCCGCAGGATCATCCCGAGACGCGCGAGGAGAGGACGCTCCTGCATGCGCAGCGCGAAACTCCATGCCACGGTGGTGTCGATGGCATAACCGCCGCCCGGATAGATGATCCCGGCATCGAATCGACGAGCCGATACGGCGATGCCCATGGCGTCCGGACGTTCGGGCCCGTCGCAGAGCGCCCATTGCGTGACGCCGAAGTAGCTTCCTCCCCAGGTATGTACTCGTCCGGTGGCCCAGGGCTGAGCGCGCAGCCAGCTGAGGGTGCTCTGACCGTCGGCGATCTCGTCGTGTAGCGGGCTGAACGCACCTTCCGAACCGAACGTGCCCCGGCAGCTCTGAACGATCACGTGGTGTCCGCGTTCGGCGATGAACCTGGCGATGCCGGCGATGCCCTCCCGCCCGTAGGGGGTGCGGATCAGGAGCGTGGTGTCGGCGGCATTCGCGGCGTGCCAGTGGTCGGTGAGGAGGGCGGTGCCGTCCTGCGCGAGGACGCGGATGTCGCGGGCGCGCTGCACCGTCGGGTGCGTGACCGGGGGCATGTCGGCACTGCGGGTGAGGCGGCGATACTCCTGGGCCGCGACGCGTGTCAGTCGTGTCTCCGGGCTGCTCATCGCACGCTCCGTACGCGAGTGACGGCGAGCGCGGCGACCAGGGCCATCAGGAACGCGGCGGCGTAGAGGGCCGCGAAGTTCTCGCCTGTGTCTGAGCCGAAGCGAGTGAGGAAGAACCCGAGCACAGGCACGACGATACTTGACCACGGGCCGGGGGGTCGCCGGCGGATAGAATGTCAGGCGATGTCGACTTCACCTGATCCCCGCACCACGACCGCCTCCGGCGCAGACGTGCGCGTGCGCTTCTGCCCGTCACCCACCGGCCTGCCGCACGTCGGCATGGTGCGCACTGCCCTGTATAACTGGGCTTATGCGCGCCACACGGGCGGCAAGCTGGTGTTCCGTATCGAGGACACCGATGCCGCGCGCGACAGCGAGGAGAGCTACCGCCAGCTGGTGGACGCGCTCACCTGGCTCAAGATCGACTGGGACGAGGGCGTTGAGGTCGGCGGCCCGCACGCGCCGTACCGTCAGTCCGAGCGCAAGCACATCTACGCCGAGGTCCTGCAGAAGCTGATCGCGGCAGGGGTGGTCTACGAGAGCTACTCCAATGCTGAGGAGATCGACGCGCGCAACGAGGCAGCGGGTCGTGCCAAGCAGCTGGGCTACGACAACTACGACCGCGATCTGACCGAAGATCAGAAGGCCGCCTTCCTGGCCGAGGGCCGCGAGCCTGCGTACCGTCTGCGCGTCCCGGATGGGGACTTCACCTATGTCGACCTAATCCGCGGTGAGGTGACGTTCCCGGCGGGTTCGTTCCCCGACTTCGTGATCGTGCGCGCCGGCGGCCACGCCCTGTACACGTTCACGAACCCCGTCGATGATGCGCTCATGGGCATCACCCACGTGATCCGCGGCGAGGACCTCATGCCGTCGACCGCACGCCAGCTGGCGCTCTACGGCGCCCTGATCGATGCCGGTGTGACCGACTTCGTGCCGCGCTTCGGTCACATGCCGTTGGTGTTGGGCGAGACCGGCAACAAGAAGCTCTCCAAGCGCGACCCGCAGGCGGACCTCTTCCTGCAGCGCGACAAGGGCTTCATCCACGAGGGTCTGCTCAACTATCTGGCGCTGCTGGGCTGGTCGATCGGTCCCGACCGTGACATCTTCTCGCTCGAGGAGTTCACCGCGGCCTTCGACATCGCCGACGTGAATCCCAACCCCGCGCGCTTCGACCAGAAGAAGGCCGAGTCCATCAACGGCGATCACATCCGCCGCATCGATGTCGCGGACTTCACGGAGCGCTCGGTCGCCTACATGGCGGCCGCGGGCGTCTGGTCCGAGCCCACGTCGGAGCAGCTGGCCCTGTTTGCGAAGGCGACGCCGCTGGTGCACGAGCGCGTGCAGCTGCTGGGTGAGGTGCCCGGCATGCTGTCGTTCCTCTTCACCGACTCCGTCACCTACGAAGCCGACGCGATGAAGGGCCTCCCCGCGGATGCCCCGATGGTGCTGACCGCGTGCGTCGGCGCCCTCGAGGTCGTCGCAGAGGCGGACTTCGACGCCGCGCACATCCAGGAAGCGCTGGCCGCGGCGCTCGTCGATGAGCTCGGTCTGAAGCCGCGTGTCGCCTATGGTCCGCCGCGTGTGGCCATCACGGGCCGTCGCGTGTCCCCGCCGCTGTTCGAGTCGATGGAGCTGCTCGGCAAGACCGAGACACTGCGTCGACTGGACGCCCTCGCGAACGAGCTGTCGCACACCGACTGACCGACGTGACGGGCGAACTCGACGAGATCGCGGCCGAGCTCTGCTCCGGCCCGCTCGCCGAGTTCGTCTCGTCGCGCGCGCAGTTCGCCGCCCGATCCGACGATCGAGAGCTGGCGAAACAGATCACCGCGTTGCGCAAGCCGAGCGTCGCCGCATGGGTGGTGAACGTCTTCGCCCGGCAGTGCGCCGATCAGCTCGCTGAGGCCCTGAGATTGGCGGCGGATCTCCGCGAAGCACAGGAACATCTGGATGCGGCAGCACTCACCGAGCTCAGCCGGCAGCGCCGGGCACTGACCCGACGGCTCGCCGAGGATGCGGCGCGATTGGCGACATCGCAGGGGGAGCGGGTCACGGATGCCACGCTCGAGTCGGTGCATCAGACCCTCTCCGCGGCGTTCTTCGACCCGCAGGCGGCCGCTGCGGTGGCGTCCGGGAGGCTCGTTCGGGCGCTGGAACCCGGCGCCGGCGGTATCGCAGACCTGGACGGTGTCGTCGCCGGCAGTCCGCCGTCGCCGCCCGTGGTGGCCGAGCCTCCCGCGGACGAACTCGCCGAGCGGCGCCGCGTCCGCGCGGCCGAGGCTGCCGTTCGTGATGCGGAGAAGGCTCGAGAGCGCGCGGATCGCGTGCTGGCGGACCTCGTGAGGCGTGCGCAGGAGGCACAGGCGCGTTCGGAGGGGCTCGCTGAGCGGGTGGCGCAGCTGGAGGCGGATCTCGCCCGCGTGCGCGGCGCGCTGGATGCGGCGCGTGCCGATGCCGATGCCGCGGAGGGGGAGCGGGCGGTGCGCGTGGAGGAAGCGCGCGTCGCTCGTGAGCGCGAGGACACCGCCCGCGCCGCGCTGGCGCGTCTGCAGGGCTGAGACTGGTTTCGGCCGGGTCTAGTGGTCCGGCGACAATTCCGTGCCAGGAGCACCACCGCGTCGCCGGCCGATCGAGACAGCTCGGCGCCTGAAAGGAGGATGATGTCGCGAAACGAGGACGATTTCTCCGCTGAGAACCGATCTTCAGCGAAATGTCCTCCGCTGGAGACACGCCATGCCACCGCGCCGAACCAAGACCGGGGAGACCGAGGACCCTCGGCGCAGAACATCTGGAATGATCGCGTCCACGCATGGCGGGCAGGGGACTCGCGGGCTAGATCTGGAGGGTGGACATGATCGGCTGGCGCTATTGCGGACGGTTCAACGACTGGACTCAGAACGCGATCCCGGAACCCAACCTGACCTGGATCGATGAGGCCGAAGCGAAGCGCCGCTACGCGCTCCCGGCTCAGGAGTTGGCGCTGATTCCCATCCTGCAGGACCCCTCCGGCATCGTCCCGTGGCATATCAATGTCACGACCGGCGAGAACCCGACGTTCATGATCACCTTCCAACGCCCTCCTGGTGTGCCAGTGTCGCGCGTCCGGTGGCGCAACGTGGGCAACGGTCGCCTCTTCGCGCACCAGGCGCACGTCTGGGACTACCCCGACCAACCACCACACCCAATGCTCCCGATGAAAGAACGCGACGCACTCATACGGTTCGACTTCATCAATTACGAAGACGGCACCGGACGCCTTCTCATCTATGAGAAGGGCAGCCGAGACATCACGACCGCCGACCGCCGGATCGATCCGTTCACGATGTACGCACCTGTGGCCACATGGGGACACTGGGATGAACTCGCCGACCGTGACGCCCGGGGGTATTCGGAGAAACAAGTTCAGTGAACTGCAAGGGACCCGTCGGCGCGCTCATCGCTATCTCGAACCGCGGCTCCTCGCTGCGGACGCGGGGCATGGAATGCCGAATGCGTGTGCTTTGCTGAGCCTCGGCCGCCGGACAGACGACAGGAACGAAATGAAGAGTCTCGATCTCATCGCCATGACGAAACCGGCTCGTCGGTTCGGCTCGCTCCTGCGCGATGGCGTCAGCCGCACTGCTCTTCCGACCGGAGTTTTCGATGAGTCGGACGTTGAGCTATGAATGCTCGCCTACTACCCCGATATAGCTCTAATGGTGCATTGCGGAGTGCGTCCGCGTAAACCCTTAGCCCCGCCGACTTTCCATGTTCTGTCGGCGGGGCCTTCTTGCGGGCTAGTCTTCCTCGATCAAGCAAAGAAGTCCGATGACGTGCATCAATCCCACGAGAGCGTTGGCCTTGCTGTACTGACGGCGACTTATCGAGTGAATCGTCGCATGCCTCGTGAACTGGGTCGGCACAGGCTCACCGGCAAACGGGTTGTACTCTCCGAACGCCCCATAGATGCTGTGGAGCACTAGGAGCGCCCGAGGGTAGTCGACGTCTCGCCACGTCGGAAGGCTCCGCTCTCCTGAGCCTGGCGGGGTGGCCACCCTCACCTTGCCCTTGCCATTTCGAGATTGCAGCACGGCATCGGGGTAGGAGGAGCGTATGAAATTTGTGGGCTCTTCGCAGTTGAGGGTGTAGCGCTCGGTTGCCGCTGACCGCCGGGTAGGCGTCGAGGTCTTCATCAGGTGGAACACGACGTGGCGCCGGATGTGGCCATCGCCAAGCGTCTCATCGCTCTCGGCGCGGATGTCAACGCGGTGAGCCCCCCGGGTGGCCTGGTGTTCTGCGAGGTGGTTCGGATCACGCTCACGGACGAGGAACTCGAGCCCATCTACGACCTCTGGTTCGCGCAGCCCGGCCGGCTCGACTTTGAAACCCCGTCTCGGCGCGGCGCGACGCCGCTCGGGTACGCGCGAGCTGTGCCGTACCGCGCGAGCATCCTGCGGCGGATGGAAGAGTATGTCGCAGCACGGTGACGCACATGCGGCAGCTGCCGAGAGCGAACCAAACTCCGGCGCGTTCCGGGGACCGTTCCCAGTCAGCTTCTGACCGAGGCAAAGCGAAAGGCCCTCGGTTTCCTGAGGGCCTTTCGTGAGTGCTGGGGTACCTGGACTCGAACCAAGAACAACTGAACCAGAATCAGCCGTGTTGCCAATTACACCATACCCCACCGGTTATCGACCGGCGTCGCAACGTGTTCTAGCTTAGACCACGTGTGCGCACCGGCCAAACTGAGAGCGTATCCCGCGCGCGTCACGGCGTCTAGCTGTCCCGGGCGCTGTGAAAGGATTGCCGGGTGAGACTCCCCGTATCCCCGGCACTGGTCATCATCGCGGCTCTGGGAGTCGCGACACTCAGCGGATGTTCGGCATCCCCGGAATCGACGTCCACGGCGGCGGCGAATCCACCCGCGGCGGTGGAGTCAGACAGCGCGGCCGAGCCGAGTGCCACACCCGAGTCGAGCGCACCGGTCGACGCGGAGTCCTCCGTCGCGATCACCTGCGCCGACATCGAGCCGCTTGCCGCGTCGATCACGGGGAACTTCGCGTTCTCCGCGGTGGATTCGGTTGAGGCATCGGACGGGACCACCTGCGTCTGGACGAACGACGCGGTCACCTCCGGCTCCACCGACATCGCCGACTACGCTGCGCTGTCCGTCGGCATCGACAACCTGGCCTGGACAGCGGAGGAGCTCAGCACTCTGCCCGGCGCGACAGACGATCCGCGTGCCGACGCGCTCGGCGGTCGTGTGCTGATCCTGGGCGAAGGCACGACGTTGGGCGAGGTGGGCTCGGTTCAGGTGCTCTTCCCGCGCGGCTCCGTCACCATCGTGGCGACGGGCGCGATGCTGACCGCGTCGCCCGATACCGCCATCCCCGTTGACGCGGCGATTGACGTCGCTGCCGCGGTCGCCGGCCTGCGGGGCTGACAAGCCGCGAACCGCGAGCTCCCGTTCCCGGTGGATCCCCGTCGAGACTGTCGGGCTGGGAGGTGACTGCCCTACTCAGCGCGACGGACAGGTCTCGAACACGTACGCGTCGGAATCTGGGGTGCGCAGGTCACGGTCGCGCAGGATCATGAGAGGCGGCGAATCCGGATCGGCGCACATCTCCTCGAAGGTTCGCGGTAGCTCGTCGGTGTACTCGATGTCCAGCACAGCGGCACCGTACACATCGCGGTAGGCCGAGCACTCCTCATACGCGGCACACTCCTCGGTCACCGCGAAGTCGAATCCTGCCTCAGCATGGAGCCGGGCCGCGTGTTCCGCGGTGTTCTTCTGGCCCACGGCGAGACCTGCATCGTGGGCGACGTCGGCGAGAAGCCGAGCAAGTTCGAGGTTGTCTTCGAGGGTCAGGGCATCGTCTGACCGGGTGAAGCTGTCGAGATTGTCGAACTCGACAGCGTCGAACCCGTCTTCGGCGCAGCCGCGCAGCCACGGAGCGACCACGTTGACGATCGCGGTGCGGCGCTCGGCGGACGAGGTGTCCAACAGAACCTCGTCGGGCCAGTCCGGGTCGTGGACGAGTTCGCCGTCGTCGGTGAGAAGAACGGATTCAGGCCACGACTCCCGTTCGCCCGGTTGAGTCTGGAACGCGTTCACGTAGCAGATCGAATACGCGCCCGGCGCGGGCGGCGCCGTGCGGTCCCGCGCCACGACGCCCACGCCGGCGCTCGGCTCGTAGGGGCCGCCCAGCTGGTAGTCGAACGCCGTGGTCGCGGGCCAAGGAGTCGAGTTGTCCGCAGTGGGCGGGACCGTCGCATCGCCGCCACCAGCGCAGCCGGACACCACGGCGACGGTGACGAGCATGACGGCGGCGGTCAGGGAACGCAGGGAAGACACCGGTTCAGCCTATGCGCGCCCGTCACCGGGGCGAGTTGGGGTGTCGGGCCGTGTCCCGGAGGCGCCGATAGATGCCGGCGGGTTCGCGCATGAGCATCGTGTGCGTTCCCTGTTCGACGATGCGACCATGCTCCAGCACCACGATCGTGTCCGCCTGCTCGGCCTGGGCGAAACGATGGGCGACGATCACCGCGGTGCGATCGCGGACGACAGCCGCGATCGCCGCATCGAGCGCGTGTCCCGCACCGCCGTGCGCGCTGGGCTCGTCCAGCACCACGACCAGCGGGTCCGCGAGCAGTACCCGGGCGAGCGCGAGATGTTGGAGTCGTGCATCGTCCAGCTCTGATGTGACCATCGTCGCCAGACCGTGCGGCAGATCATCCAGCCAGGACGCCCCCACGGTGGCGAGCGCCTGCCGAAGAGCATCGTCCGCTGCATCGGGGGCGGCCAGGCGCAGATTCTCGGCGATCGAACCGCCGAATCGGTGCAGCTCCTGCGTGACGAGCACGGCGCTGCGTCGCCGCTCATCGCCCGCGTGCCGGGCGGGAACACCGCCGAGGTGGACCGACCCGACCGTCGGCTCGCACACCCCGGCGATGAGTCGGGCGAGGGTGGACTTGCCGGATCCGGAGGCGCCGACCAGGAGCGTCGTGCTGCCCTCGGCCAGCGTGAGCTCCAGGGCGTCGAGTGCGGGAGCGTCGTCCGCGGCATAGGAGAACGACGCCCCGCGGATCGTGATGGAGCCTCCCCGCGGCGGCTGGCGCTCGGGGGCAGGCTCCCTCATCTGGAGCACACCCACGAGCCGACCGAGCCCCGCACCACCGCTCTGGAGGTCGTCGATGCCCGAGAGAAGCGCGCCGATGGGGTCGAACAGGCGATGAAAGAACAGCGCGGCTGCAGTAACGGCGCCCGCCGTGAGACCCTGCGTGACCGCGAGCCAGCAGCCCACCGTCAACACCGCGGACAGCCCGAGAAACTCGGCGAGATTCAGGCCCGCGAAGAACGCGTTGCGTGCGCGACCGGCGTCTCGACCGGTCTCGATGGCGCGATGGCTGCGGTGCGCGATCCGGGCGAGGTGTCGGCGGTGCGCGAGGTGAGCGGCGACCGTCTCGGCACCGCGCACCGCTTCGATCACCGCCTGGTTCCGCGCCGCTTCCTCGCGCCGCAGCCGTCGGTAGAGCGGGCGCGATCGACGCAGGAATCGCGCGGTCGTGATCGCCTGGATCGGCACCGCGATCAGTGCGGCGGCCGCGAGGCGGAGATCCAGCGCCGCGAGGCCCACCATCGTGAGCGCGATCGTGAACAGTGCGCGCAGGAACTGCGGCACGACGTCGGACACGGCGGCGGTGATCGCTTCGACGTCGCTGGTGACACGGGAGAGCACATCCGAAGCACCGGCATGCTCGACGATCCCGGTGTCGATGCGCAGGGCAGCGGAGAGGACGTCCTCGCGCAGTTCGGCGAGCGCGCCCTGCAGGGCGGACACCAGCAGCGAACCACCGAAGCGCAGCAGCAGCGCCGAAGCAAGCCCGGCGACGGCGATCAATGCTCCCCACAGCGCGAGGTTCGCGAGGTCGGCACTGGCGATCACGGCGTCGACCACGGCGCCGAGCGCTGCCGGAATCACCAGCGCCGCCATGGAGCCCGCGAGGAGAAGCAGGACCGCCCCTGCGAACGGGAGCCGTCGTGGTCGGAGCAGGCGAGCGACCTCCCGCAAGCTCTGAGAGGCATCAGCGATGCGCAGGGTCGGGGAGAGCGTCATGGTGTCGTGGATCCGCCTCGTTGCAGGGACAGGACACCGGGTGCGGGTGCCGGAAGCACCTGAGCGCAGGCCGCAAGAAGCAGCGGGCTGGATGTGACCACGACCACAGTGCGACCCAGATCGCGCATCCGGACAGCCACCTGGTGCTCGGTGACCGGGTCCAGCGCCGTCGTCGGCTCGTCCAAGACGAGGACGGCGGCGGTGTCATGCAGTGCACGCGCCAGGAGGACGCGCTGTCGTTCGCCGCCGGAGAGACGCAGTCCCGCCTCGCCGATGGCGGCGTCGGGGGAGCCGAGCCGACGGAGCAGGTCGTGGAGCCCCGCCGCATGAACGATGTCATCGTCCCAGCGCGACGGATCATCGACCACGTTCTCCCGCAGAGTGCCCGTGAACAGCGCGGCGTCATGCGGTGGGGCGAGGACGAGTCGCCGGTAGCGTTCCACCCCGAGGAGCCGGACGTCGACACCGCCGAGGAAGAGCTCATCCGCCCCCACAGACGTTCGCATTCCGAAACGGGCTGCGACGGCTCGCGCCGTTCGCGCGTCCGGGACCGCGATGCCCACGAGCTCACCCTCGTCAACGGTGACGATTTTCTCTGCTGTGCGCCAGGACAGCGTCACCGCGTCGGAGCTCACACCTCGGGACGCGACGACAGGTCGACCGCTCCCGGGCGCAGCGACCGGTCCCGGTTGATCGGTGGTCCGAAACGGCGCCGTGGCGAGCGCGTGGACACGTACCGCCGAGGCGCGTTTGTGCGACCAGTTGGCTGCGAACGTGCCGATGTGGGCGAGGGACCCCTGCAGGAACTGCGCGAGCGCCACGACCGTCACGAGCTGACCGACCGTGATCTCGCCGCGGACGGCCAGGACGGCTGCCACGATGGCGAGCGCCGTCAGGAAGAGCACCGACAATGCGGAGCTCAGCGCCTGGTATGTCTGCAGACGCCTCGCCGCGGCGACAGCCGCCCGCAACGACAGACGAGATGCCGATCGATAGCGCCGCACCATCTCATCTTCCGCACCGAGCCCTCGCACGATCCGCTGACCGAGCACCGCATCCGTGGCGACAGCACCGGCCTCCGCGACAGCGGCCTGCTCGGTCAACCCCAGGGAGAGGAGCGGACCGGCGAGTGAACGCATGCCCACCAGCAGCGCCACGGCTCCGAGGAGCACCCCGATCCCCAGCGGCACCGAGATCAGCAGCAGCGCCGTACTCGCCGTCAGGAGCGCCGCCAGCGTCGCTGCCTGCTGCGCGATGCTCCACGAGAGACCCGCCAGTCGATAGGTGTCGCTGGTGGCCGTGGAGACGGCTGCGCCCACCGTCGTGCCCGACCGCTCGCCACGCGGGTGCAGGATCCGCGCGACCACGAGGTGGCGCAGCTTCTGCTCACCGCGTCCGTATGTGCGGACCATCCCGAGCGCCGCCCACTGGTAGCTGAGGGACATCACCACGAACACCGCACCCAACACCGCCAGCCAGAACACCAGGGCGCCCGGGTCGCGGGGAACGATCGCGCGATCGATCACGACGCCGAGGAGGATCGGGACCGACACCTCACCGACCTGATGGAGCATCATCCCCGCCGTGCTCGCGGCCAGACGCCAACCCTGCCGATCGTGCCACAGCGCTGCGCGAGTGATCCCGCCGACGCTGGGGGAGGGAGCGGCATCGTCCGGCGTCACAGCCCGACGTTCTCGTAGAGCTTCTCCACCTCGTCGTCGATCTCCTCGGGATCCCGTCCGTCGGCGGTGCGGATGGCCCGCACCCGGGCCGCGAACTCCGCACCGAGCTCGTCGTACCGCGCGCGCCAGGCCTCTGCGCGCTCCTGCCAGTACGCCACGCACTTGTAGTTCTCCGCGGGGAGGCGCCGCTCGTGGCGGAGGTGACGACGAGCGGCGCGGTTGACGCGTCCCTCCGTCGCCACCCACACGTAGGTGTCGTCGCCGGGGGCGAGGCGCTCCAGGGCGGCCACGAGCCGGCTGTCCGCTTGGCCGTTGCCCGAACCGTCGAGCCAGACGTACTGCACTCCCTCCACCTCCGCGGTGAGCCGGTGAGCGGGGCTTCGAACTTCCAGCACGAGCATCGTCGCCACGTCGGCAGCGGTGGCCTCCGCGATGCGCAGCGCCGCCGGCAACCCCGGCTCATCGGCCACGAGGATCTGTCGACGAAGGTGCTCGGGGCGCTCGTACAGCCCGCACGGCGGGTTGATCCCCACCGCGCGACCGGGGCGTGCCTGTTCTGCCCACGCGGCCGCGATCCCGCCGTCATGCACCACGAAGTCCACGACGACCTCGCCGGGCCGATGCGCGCGAATCGTGTACACGCGCATCTCCGACGCCTCGACGCCTTCCGGATACTCCCATCCGCGCAGAGAGGTGATCCGCGGCAGGCGCACCTCCTGTTCGGGGGCGTCGGGGAAGAACATGCGCACGTACTCGTCGCCGATTCCCGTGGTCGGATAATCGCGGAGGTCATCCCCACCGAAGCGAATGCGGATGATGCCCTCGTTCGGGCGCTCCACCGTGAGCACCTCCGCGCGGTGGATGCGAGGCACGTAGTCGGCTGGGAAGGGGGACTCGGTCGCGGGAGCCATGGTTGTTCCTCTCAGATCGGTGGGGATCGCGGCGGACGGCGGATCAGAAGTCGTCGAAGCCCTCGACGGCGGACACGATGCGCTCCACGAAGCTCGTGTACGTGAGCGCGAACCCGAAGCGCTCTGCGAGGTTCCCGTTGATCCAGTGCCCGCTCGCCACTGCCGGGACGCGCGCCAGCAGCGGGTCGAGATCGGCATCCACCTCGGCCTTGAACACGAACAGGATGTCGGCGTCGCTCAGAGCGCTCACCGCGTTCTCGAAGCTCAGCATGTGGCCGTCGCCGTTCTGGTTCGCGGGAGCGGAGCTGATTTCCTCGTTGTCGAGGATGGTCAGCCCGAGCGCCGGCAGCACGACCCCGAACACCGAGTCGTCGGTGATGACCGTGAAGTTGTCCTCCGGAGCATGGATCACCGACGCCACCTTGCCTGCCGTATACGCGCCGATCTTCTCGTTCGCGTCCGCGACAGCGCTCTCATAGTCGGCGATCGCCGCGCTCGCCTTGTCGGCACGACCGAGAAGCGTCAGCTGGTCGGTCATCGCCACGAAGGGGTTGTCCGCAGAGGCGCCGGCCACGTCGATGCCGTCGTTCACGGCCAGGACCGGCGCGATCTCGTCGAGCTTGAAGTCCTCGCCGTCGTAGTAGTTCCACCAGCCGACGCCCACCACGATGAGATCGGGCTGGTAGGACGCGATCTCCTCGCGGTTCAGGTCGAACGCGGTGTTCTTCAGGTGGGCGGCGCTCTCATCGACCAGGGGAGAGAGGGGGCTGTCCTTGCCGTATGCCGTCGCGACGATCGGGTAGTCCGCCAGCAGCGCCATCTCCAGACCGCTCCGGCTGTCCAGCACGACGACGCGCTGCGGGTCCGCGGGAATCGTCGCGGTGTAGCCCTCGTAGGAGAAGTCGATGGTCTCCGAGGCGGCGGTGGAGGACGCGGGCTCGACGGCGGAGCTGGTGGAGCATCCCGCCACCAGCGCAGCAGAGACGACGAGTGCTGTGGCCGCGAGAGCGGCGCGACGGATGAGTGAGGGGGAGGAGGACATGGGATTCCTTGCGGGGCGCGTGAGCGCCGGGTCGAGGGGTGATGAGGAGGGCTGGTGGCCCGTGATCCACGCTAGAAAGCGGTGATGGCGCGTGGGGGACGTGCTGCGTCGCGTTCGGGACATCGGGAGGACGCAGACGCGTGCGGAGATCAGCGCTCGCGGCCGAGGGGAACCACCATCGGCGTGGCGGTCACGGGATCCTCGATGATGAGGCACCGCAATCCGAAGACCTCCTCCACCAGCTCCGCTGTGACGATGTCGGACGGTCGGCCCTGCGCGACGATGCTGCCGTCCTTCATCGCGATCAGGTGCGTGGCGTATCGGGCCGCGTGATTCAGATCGTGCAGCACCGCCACCAGGGTGCTGCCGCCGCGGTGCAGATCGGTGAACAGCTCCATCAGCTCGATCTGATGGGCGATGTCGAGGAACGTGGTCGGCTCGTCGAGCAGCAGCAGCGGCGTCTCCTGCGCGAGCACCATCGCCACCCAGACGCGCTGCCGTTGGCCGCCGGAGAGCTCATCCACGAGCCGCGTGGAGAGGCTGGTCACACCGGTGGCGGCCATCGCCGTCAGCACGGCGGCCTCGTCGACGTCCGTCCACTGCCGCAGCAGACCCTGGTGGGGATAGCGTCCGCGCGAGACCAGGTCGGCCACGGTGATTCCGTCCGGGGCGAGCGAGGTCTGCGGCAGGAGGCCGAGCCGGCGGGCCACGTCCTTGGCCCGGTACGAGGCGATCTCCCGCCCGTCGAGGAGCACCCGCCCGTCGAGGGGACGCAGTAGTCGCGACAGTGCGCGCAACAGGGTCGACTTCCCGCACGCGTTCGGTCCGACGATCACGGTGAAGGAATCGTCGGGGATGGTCACCGACAGATCCTCGGCGATCACCCGGCGGTCGTAGCCGATGCGGGCGTGCTCCACGGCCAGGCGTGTCATGGCCGTGGCGGTGCGATCGGTGAGTGTCATGGCTTCTCCTGACAGAGGGGCGGAGGGTGCGGACTACCGGACGGAGCGGCGTCGCGCTTCATGGACGAGCAGCCACACGAGGTAGGCGCCGCCGAGCACCACGGTGATCGTGCCGACCGGGAGCATCGCGGGGAGGGCGTGCATGGCGAGATAGTCGGACGCAGCGAGCAGCAGAGCTCCCTGCACCGCCGGCCCCGCCACGGACACGCCCGCCGTGCGCGTGAGGCGGCGGGCGATCTGGGGCGCCGCCAGAGCGACGAACGAGATCGGTCCTGCGGCGGCCGTCACGACCGCGATCAGGGCGACTGACAGCAGCATCAGTCCCAGGCGCGCCGGCTCGACGCGCACGCCGAGCGCCTTCGCCGCGTCGTCGCCGAGTTCGAGCTGGCGCAGCGGCCGGGCCATCCAGAGCGTGACCACCAGCAGGACGGCCACCAGCACGGATCCGACACCGGTCTGCTGCCACGTGATGCCGTTCAGTGAGCCGGTTCCCCAGACGGCCGCGACGAGAGCGGTGTCGAGATCGGCCGTCAGCATCAGCCAGGTGTTGATGGAGCTCAGCATCGCCGACACCCCGATGCCCACGATGATGAGTCGGAATCCCTGGACACCGCGACGGAAGGCTAGAAGGTACACCAGTGCCGCCGTCACGACTCCGCCGATGAAGGCCCCCGCCGCGACCTCCAGATAGGTGCCGTGCACAACGATCATGACGATCAGGGCGCCCGTGTACGCCCCGGCCGAGAAGCCCACCACGTCGGGGCTCGCCAGCGGATTGCGCGTGAGTGATTGGAACACCGCGCCGCTCGCGCCCAGCGCCGCGCCGAACACGACGGCGGCGAGCGCGCGCGGCAGGCGCCATTCGACGACCACGGTATCGGCGAAATCGTCGGCGCTGCCCCAGAGCGCGTTGACGACCTGATCTAGTGCGAGCGGGTAGTCGCCGCTGGCGAGCGCCGCGAGGGTGATCGCGACGGTGGCTGTGCCGAGCATCGCCCCCACAACGAGCGTGCGCAGGTCCACCCGCAGCCAGACGCCGCGGCGGTGCCAGCGGATCACGCGACGGCCGTGGTCGATACGGCGATCCGCGGTGGAGGCGACGGTCACAGCCCGCTCGCCCGACGTCGGCGGATGAGGGCGATGAGCACCGGAGCGCCGACGAAGGCGGTGACGATGCCCACCGGGATCTCGGCCGGGCGCATCACGAGCCGGCCCGCGATGTCGGCCACCAGCAGCAGGATCGGCGCGAGCACCACGGTGAACGCGAGGATCCAGCGCTGGTCGGGTCCGACGATCCACCGCGCGACATGCGGGATCATCAACCCGACGAATCCGATGGGGCCCGCGATCGCCGTGGCCCCGCCGGCCAGCAGCGTGACGGCGATCACCACGAGGATGCGCGTCCGGATCACGCGCGTTCCGAGGGCAGCGGCCAGGTCGTCTCCGAGCGCGATGGCGTTGAGCGACCGGGCGACGATGAGCGCGATGACGAGTCCGATCACGAGGAACGGCACCACCGGCAGCACCACATCGAAGCTGCGCCTCACCACGGTCCCGGCGCCCCATCCGCGCATCTTGTCGAAGGCCTCGGGATTCAGGAGTGTCATGGCGCTCGTGAGCCCGCCGAGCACGGCACCGATCGCGACGCCGCCCAACACCAGGCGCAGCGGATCCGCACCGCCGCGCCCGGCCGAGCCGATCGCGTACACGGCGACCGTCACCACCAGTGAGCCGGCGAACGCGAACCAGATGTAGCCCGAGACGGAGCTGATGCCGAAGACGCCCACACCGAGCGCGACAGCGAAGGAGGCGCCGGCGTTGACGCCGAGGATGCCGGGATCGGCGAGAGGGTTGCGGGTCAGTGCCTGGATCAGCGCCCCCGCAACGCCCAGGGCGATGCCGACGACGAGGCCCACGAGCGTACGCGGCAGGCGCAGGTCCCAGATGACGTAGTGCTCATCCCGGTCGGCCGGTGATACGAGTGCCTCCCACACGGTCTCCAGCGGAATGCTGCGGGAGCCGACCGAGATGCTGATCATGACGACCGCGCCGAGGGCGCCGAGCGCCACCAGCAGGAGCGACCCACGCGTGAGCGTGCTGCGCCGGGGCCGGGCGATCCGCGGCGCGGATGGCGTCGCGGGCGCGACGGGAGCAAGCGGGGAGGCTGCGGTCAACGGTTCATCCTCCGATGTGGTGATGCGAGCGCGCCAGGCCGCGCCCTCTTCGAGGCTAGGAACGTGACGATCGGCGCAGGGGACAACTCGTATCCCGTTTCGGACAGCCAGGGTGGAGCAGAGCGTCGTCGCGCGAGCGATCAGAGCTGTTCGATGACGTCGCCGGGGGTGTAGCCGACCGTGCGATGGAAGGCGGCGACGAAGGCGCTGGTTGAGCCGTAGCCGACGCGACGAGCCACGCTCTTCACGCTCGTCCCGTCGGCGAGCTGTCCGACGGCTGCCCGCATGCGGACCAGGCGACGCCAGCGCGCGAAGCTCATCGCCACCTCCGCGCTGAACGCGCGCGTGAGCGTGCGTGAGGTCATGCTGAGCAGTGACGCCCACTGCTCCAGTGAGCGGTCATCCGCCGGGTCGGACAGCACGGCATCGACCAGGGGAGCAAGGCGTGGATCGCGCGGCACCGGAACGTCCAGCTGCACCGTGTCGGCGGTCTGCAGCAGATCCATGCACACCTGCTGGGCGCGGATGCGCTGCTCGATGGTCATGCGAGCGCTGCGCAGATGGATGAGGAGCTGGCGCACCGCGGGATTCAGGCTTACGGCTATCGGCTCGTGCCACGCACGTGTCCACGACTCAGGCGCGAAGTACGTCGTGCGCACCGCGGCCTTATCGCCCACCGATCCCTCATGCGGCGTACCGGCGGGGATCCAGAGGCCGACCCCCGGCGTCACGGTCCACCGACGACCGCCCGAGTACATCGTCACGATGCCGCGATCGCTCCACACCAACTCGTGCTCGGTGTGGGTGTGCAGCGGCCACGACTCGGCCTGATTCGAGGTGCGGGCGCTCGTGGTGAGCAGGAAGGGACGGCGCACCTCCGTGCCGACGTGTTCGACGACCTCCCGCGGGATCGAGGCGGGCGGGGCGGGGGTGAGCAGCGTCAACGGGACCTCCGAATGCGAGTTAGGCAACCCTTACCTTAGCAACATCTGATGAACGTCGTGTCCGGATCTCGCCCGCGCTTGGATGACCGGTAGATGACGCCGCATGACCCGCGGTGTCCGCAGATGAAAGGCGGGCCTCCGTGCGCGACGGTGGACGCGCTGTACTGGAGCCCTGCCCCGAACCAGCCTCAGAGGAGTCCGACATGACCCGCACCACCCACGCCGCCCCCGCGCTGCTCGACCACATCGTCATCGCCGGTCCCGACCTGAACGACGTCGTCGCCTGGTTCGCAGAACGCACCGGAGTGACCGCTGCCCCGGGCGGCGCACACCCGACCGGCACGGCGAACGCCCTGGTCGCACTCACCATCGACGGCGAGCGTGTTCCTCACTACATCGAGCTGATCGGTCCGAACCCGGAGGCCGAGCACGAGGCGCCCGTGACGACCTTCGGCATCGATGGCCTCGACGCGCCGCGGATCGTCACCTACGCCGTCCACCCGGAGAACATCGAGGCGACTGTCGCAGAGTCGCGCGAGCGCGGCTACGACCCGGGTGATGTCTGGGACCTGTCGCGTCGGCGCCCGGATGGCGTTCTTCTCGAGTGGCGCCTCACGCGCGGCAGCGGGGACTTCGCGGTGCCGTTCCTCATCGACTGGGGAACCACGCCGCAGCCCGGCCTGAGCGACATCCCGACGCTCGAGCTCGTGAGTTTCGAGCGCGTGGTCACAGATGACGCCGCGCTGTCGGCGGTTCACGAGGCGCTCGGCCTCGGGGAGGACGCCCTCGTGCCCCTGGTGTCCGGCGATTCCGACGCTTACCGCCTCACCGTGCGCAACGCACAGGGCGAGGAGGTCGTGCTGTGACGCTGCACGACAGCGAGGTGCTCGTCGAGCGGGACGAGGAGGTCTCTGCCGTGTCGGAGGACGATGCCGCGGTGGAGGACGATGCCGCGCAGCGGTCGGCACGCGAGAGCGACACATCGGAGCGGGCCCTGCAGGCTGCGCTCGACTGGCACCTGCGATCCGCGCAGCCGGTCGCGGCGGTCAGTACCGTCGAGCAGTCCACGCACGCGGGGGCGGGAGCTGACGCCGCGCGGGCGATCTCACGTCGCGTCGACGAACTGGCTCCCGAGCTGCAGCAGCTCGCGATCGAGCTGCACGACGATCCCGAGATCGGGTTCACCGAGCGGCGCTCGGTTGCGCGGATCGCCGACGTGCTGCGCCGCCACGGCGTCACCTCGGAGATCGGGGCATTCGGCCTTCCGACCGCGTTCCGCGCGTCGGTGGGGCCGGCGGACGGTCCGCACTTCGCCCTCATCGCCGAGTATGACGCTCTACCGGGCGTCGGACACGCCTGCGGGCACAACATCATCGCTGGTGCCGCCGTCGGTGCGTTTCTCGCGGCGGCGCCGATCGCGGAGCGCCTCGGTGCGCGGATCTCGCTGATCGGCACCCCGGCGGAGGAGAACGGCGGCGGCAAGGAGCTCATCCTGCGCGCCGGCGGATTCGACGACGTGGACGCCGCCGGAATGGTGCACCCGGGTGCCGGCTCTGCGGTCTCGCCGGTCCTGGCACCGCGAACGACCGGAGTGCGTCGGGTTGCGGTCACCTACCGCGGTCGCGCAGCACACGCGGCGGCTTCGCCGTGGCTGGGGCGCAACGCTCTCGACGCCGTCGTGACGGCCTACCAGAGCGTCGCGCAGCTGCGTCAGCACATCCTGCCCATCGACCGAGTGCACGGCATCATCACCGATGGGGGAGCGGTCCCCAACGTGGTGCCCGAGCAGGCGAGCGCGCTGTTCTACGTACGCTCTGCGGAGATCGAGACCCTCCGTGCTCTCACCGACCGCGTCGTCGATGCGCTCGAGGGGGCAGCCCTCGCCACGGGAACAGTGGCCGAGATCGACGTGGACCCCGTGCCCCCGTACCTGCCGCTCCAGCACAACCACGAGCTCACCCGGCGGTGGGTGCAGGCCGTACGCGACCGTGGTCGTGTCGTCCCGACTTCCCCCGTGGTGCAGGGCCAGGGCGGTGCCTCCACCGACATGGGGAACGTGAGTCACTACGTGCCCTCGCTGCATCCCTCGATCGGACTCGGGGGACCCGACGACGTACATCCGCACAACGCCGCGTTCGCCGCCCACACGATTGAGCCTGCCTCCTTCGCGGCGCTCTCCGACGCCGCCGTCGCGCTCGCGGTGACCGCCGTGGACTTCCTCGCCGACCCGGGGCTGCGAGCCGAGGTCGCTGCGGAGTTCGCGGCTCAGGGCGGACGATTCCGCTGGACGGACACCGCGGACTGATGTCCGGATTCGCCGAGCGGACGGGTCAGGACTTGTAGCCGTACATCCGCTCGTCCGCACGGCGGATCAGGGCGTCCAGATCGTCGGCGGGGGAGCGCTCCGCGATGCCGTAGCTGAACGGGACCGGTGACGTGCGGTGCACGCGAGCCATGATGCTCCGGGCGGTGCGCGCGTCGGTCCCGCTCAGCAGGAGGACGAACTCGTCGCCGCCGACGCGTCCGACGAGGTCCGTGTCGCGGATGGCGGAGCCGAGGTGATGCGCAAGCTCCTGCAGCGCGGTGTCACCAGCATGGTGTCCGTCCGCGTCGTTCACGGCCTTCAACCTGTCCGCATCGACGAGCACCACCGTGAGTGGCTCACCACGTCGATGTGCGCGACGCACCTCGTCGAGGCCCGCACGGCGCAGACCCCGACGATTGAGCACGCCGGTGAGCGGGTCGCCGTCAGAGCGGCGCCGGTAGTAGGCCGAACCGCGCATGCCGAGCACCAGGCAGAGCACGGAGAAGATGGTGAACTCGGCGACACCGATCGGTGTGAGTGCCCCGTCGACTGCTGGCAGGCCGCGCAACGTGGCAGCAGCGATGGTGGTCACCACGACGGGGTAAACGCTCAGCCGAGCGAACCACGACGGAAAGAACCAGCCGAGGTACAGCGCGATGATCGGAAACTCGCGCAGACACAGCAGCGTGTGGGCGGTGTCCGTGCCGAAGACGGCGAACAGAGCCAACATGACCGCCGGTGTCAGCGCTCCGATCGCACCGAGCCAGGCGGGCAGGCGCTCACGGAGGGTGACCGCAGCGATCACCACCACGGCTCCGAGCACGACACGTGCGGCCGTGTAGATGAGGATGTCGAGCGTCGGCTGCGGCTCCTCGAAGACGATGTGGGCAAGTGCGCTGAGTACGAGCGCTCCGGTGAGCGCGCCGGTCGCGTAGACGTACGCGCGTTCGTCGCCGTTGAGGCGCGTGCGCAGCGAACGGCTCGCACGCTCGACAGCACCCGATCGGTCACCCGCCATCTCTCCTCCTTCGCCGCTCTCCCGTCCCGTCTTCGAATGGCCGGTGCACGGGGTCTCATCAGAGAGACGGCATCGAGCGCACTTTATGACGCGAATTCCGGGCACGGCTCGGACAGCTCATGCCGCCGTGGAGTATGTCCCATGCATGCCAGGCAATAGAGTGAGCACGGCCAACAAGGCGGGGAGGCGCACGTGGCGGTCGTATTCCAGCCCATCGTCGACCTGAGCGACGGCACCGTGGCCGGCTTCGAAGCACTCTCGCGCTTCTCCGACGGACGCGCCCCCGACCAGCATCTCTCGGACGCACGCGAGCGAGACGCGCTGGTGGACCTCGAACTCGCGCTGCTCACGGACATCCGCAGCGCGGCCGTGAAGGTTGCGGACGGATGTCTGGTGACGTGCAACGCCTCGGGGCCCACCTTCGATGCACTGGAGCGAGACGGCGAGGGGTTCGACCCCCGCCTGCGGTGGGGACTCGAGCTCAGTGAGATGTCGGCACCCGCCGCCTGCACCGCGGCCCGCCGTATCAGCATGGCGCTCGGCTGCCTTCTTCTTCTGGACGACGCCGGCGCCGCGCACTCCACGGTGGAGCGCATCATCGAGCTCCGCCCTGACATCGTGAAGCTGGACCGGGCGATCGTCGCTCAACACCGCGACGATCCGGCGATCCGGGTGCTCGCCGCTCGTCTCTGCGATGCCGCCCGAGTCGTGGGCGCCCGTGTGCTGGTCGAGGGAGTCGAGACGGCAGAGCACGTGGCCGTGGCGCGTGCGCTCGGTGCCGACTATGCGCAGGGGTACCTGTTCGGCCGCCCGGCGCCGATCGCAGACGTGGGCTGATTCGGGGAGGCGAGCGCCTCCGGATGAAATTCACAGGACACAACACGCCATTCGCCATCCGGGCATCGTCTAATGGAAGATGCAGCAGTGACGTGGATGTCGGTGGAATCCCGTCCGCCGGTGCCGCGTGCGGATGAGCGTCGGTGGTCCCGATCCACCCTCTCCTTCGTCGCGCAACCGCGTCCTGAATCAGACGAGGGGAGAACTGCTGTGTCCGGCGGAAGAACCGCGCGGGGGTCCGGCCTCACGCGCACGGGACGGCTCGCGGGCGTCATCGTGATCGCGATCACGGCGCTGGCGGCTGCGCTGCTGTTCGTGGTGATCACACTCACCGCGCCACGACCGGTGTGGAACCCGCGCGAGGGCAGCCTGCTCGGGCTCGAGTTCCGCTACGACGCCGAGGGACCGACCATCGGTCTGCTGATCGGCGCCGTGCTGTTCGCCTGTGCTGCTGCGGCGGCCGTGGTGCTCTACGAACTGCACGTCACGCGTCGGTCTCGCCGAACGCCTCCCGACATCGAGACGCGCCCGCTCGCTCCGCGAAGGATCATGGCGGCGACGCGCGGCGTGTTCGACGGCGAGGTGACGATCACCGCACTGATTCCCGCCCACAACGAGGCCGACAACCTTCCCGCCACGCTCGCCTCCCTGCGACAGCAGACCCATCCGCCCGAGCGGATCATCGTCGTCGCTGACAACTGCACGGACGACACGGTCGCTCTGGCCCGCGCTGCCGGCGTCGAGGTGATCGAGACGGTCGGCAACACCCGCAAGAAGGCGGGGGCGTTGAATCAGGCGCTGTCCCAGCTGCTGCCGGAACTCGGCAACAACGACGGCGTCCTCGTGATGGACGCCGACACACGCTTCGCCACGACACGGTTCCTCCGGGTGGTGCGGCGTCGCATGAGCGCCGACCGAGCGCTGATGGCGGTGGGCGGGCTCTTCCTCGGTGAGAGCGGGCACGGGATTCTGGGGCAGTTCCAGCGCAACGAGTTCACGCGCTACTCCCGGGAGATCCGCCGTCGTCGCGGCAAGGTGTTCGTGCTGACCGGCACCGCGAGCGTGTTCCGCGCACCGGCGCTGCGTGCGGTCGCCGATGCACGGGGCGTGCTCATCCCCGGGAATTCGGGAGAGGTCTATGACACCGTCGCGCTGACCGAGGACAACGAGATCACCATCGCGATCAAGAGTCTCGGCGGGCTGATCATCTCGCCGGCCGAGTGCGTGGTGGTCACCGAGCTGATGCCCACGTGGCGGATGCTGTGGAAGCAGCGACTGCGCTGGCAGCGCGGTGCGCTGGAGAACCTCGGGGAGTACGGGCTCACCCCCACGACAGTGCGCTACTGGTCCCAGCAGATCGGGATCGGATACTCCGTGATCGCACTGACCGCGTACTTCGTGCTCATCATCACGATGCTGTTGGCGCTCGATCAGTGGGTGTGGTTCACGTTCTGGATCGCGATCGGACTGGTGTTCATGATCGAACGCGTGGTCACGGTATGGAGTGGAGGCTGGCGCGCGCGCCTTCTCGCGGCGCTCGTGATCCCCGAGCTGGTGTACGACTTCTTCTGCGACGTGGTGTTCGTCAAGGGCGTGATCGACATGGCGTTCGGACGCGAGGCCACGTGGTCGCATCTGCAGCAGCCCGCCGGGCGCGACAACGTGGCGGTGCAGGCATGAGCGCGCTGGCGACAGCAGGCGTCGTGCACGCGGGGATCGTGCAGGCCGGGATCGTGCTGCCGGAAACGGTGCTGAACAGCGGGTGGTTCGCGGTGCTCGCCGGGTTCGTCGCCGTCAACACCGTGGTGTACGTGTGCCTGGCGATCTTCAAGATGCTGCCACCCCCGCGGTGGCGCTGGCGCGGGCGTTCGCGGAGGTCCGAGACGCGCAACATTCATCCGGATGGGCCCCTCTGAGACAGAGCGAGACAGGTGACTCATAGCGCCTTCTCCGCCGATGCGCCACCCCGGTGATCGCGCGAGCGAACCCGCTTACCGTGCCGGTATGACTGAGCAATTGACCGTACTGGTTCTCAACTGCACGCTGAAGCCGGCCCCCGCTGAGTCGAGCACGGGAGCGTTGGCCGGGCTCGTCGCCGGCGCGCTCGACGACCTCGGGTGCACTGTCGATACGGTGCGCGTCGTCGATCACAGTGTGCAGGCCGGCGTGGAACGGGACATGGGCCCCGGCGACGGGTGGTCGGGGCTGCTGCGGCGGGTACTGGAAGCCGACATCGTGGTGTTCGCCACGCCGACATGGGTGGGGCAGCACTCCAGTGTCGCGCAGCGCGTGATCGAGCGGCTCGACGCCGAACTGTCGCAGACAGACGAACGGGGACGGCCCAGCCTGTACGACCGGGTCGCGATTCCTGTCGTGGTCGGCAACGAGGACGGAGCACACCACATCATCGGCATCCTCGCGCAGACCCTCGGCGATGTCGGGTTCACCGTCGCAGCGCAGACCGGCGTCTACTGGAACGGCGAGGCGATGGGCAAGACGGACTTCATCGCGCTGGAGACCGTTCCCGACATCGTGCGCTCCACCGCGCAGACAGCCGCCATCAACGCGGCACACGTGGCACGGCTGCTGCGGGGACACCCGTACCCCGCACCCACCGAGTGACACCGGGGCGTCGGGTGCTGTCCGTGACGGCATCCGACGCCTCGCTGTCGCGGATCAGATCGGTGTTCCTTCGGGCCGTTGCGGGTCCCGAAAATCGGGGTCGCGGTCGGGGGCGAGATCGAACTCCGGATCCGTCAGAGGTGTCACCTCGGGATCTTCGTCCGGGGAGGGGGCGCGCTCGGGCGCGGTCGGCGGGGCGATGTCCGGATCGCGCTCGGGGACCTGCCCGGGCTCAGGGGCGGGGACGGGGAGCGGATCGCCCGCTTGCGCTCCGGGTTCCTGACCGTGAAGTCCGTCGTCCGTGCCGGGTAGCTGGTCGTCCGTGTCCGCCTCGGGCGGCGGGGCGCCGCCGCCGTCGGCATCGGCCGTCCGATCCGTGCGCGACGGTTTCACGTTGGGCGGGAGAAGGCCCTGATCGGCGACGTCGCCCACATGCTCATCCAGGGCTGGCTCCTGCGTCTGCGGCTCACGGTTGTCCGCATCGTCCTCGCCCGCCACCCTCCGATCGGTCCGCGACGGATGAACGTTCGGGGGCAGCAGGCCTTCGTCGTAGATCTCGCTCATGATTTCTCCTTCCGTTCCTCCCAGGCTCGGGCTGCCGGACGCGATCGGCGACCGGGTTGACAGTGGCGCGATCGCATGTCGCGAGTCAGTGCCCCAGGGCGAGTGAGACGATTCCGAACGCACCCGCCCCGCACATGATGACTGCGGTCGTCCAGCCGAGGATTCGCGCCGCCCAGCCGTTGCGATGCTCGCCCATGAGCTTTCGGTTGCCGGTGATCAGCATGAGCACGATGAGGAACGGCCCGGCTGCGATGCCGTTGATCGTGGCGGAGAGCACGAGCAGCCCGATCGGATCCACCCCGATGATCGAGAGCACCACCGCGGTGGTGAGACCCACCAGCAACAGCGCATAGAACGTCCGCGCTTGGTGGGGTTTGCGATCCAGGCTCCAGGGGCGACCGAGGAGCGCCGCGAATCCCGCGGCACCGGAGGCGGCGAGCACCGGGACCGCGAGCATGCCGGACCCGATGAATCCGATCGCGAAAAGCGCGAAGGCGAAGTCGCCCGCGATCGGCTGCAGTGCCTTCGCAGCGGCCTCGGCGGAGTCGACCTTCTGATGGTGCACGCCAAGCGCCGCCGCGGACGAGACGACGATGGCGAACATGATCGCCACGGAGAACAGCATGCCGATGACCACATCGAACCGGCCCAGCCACAGGGCTCGGCGTGCTTCGGCGGGGGACCGGTCGTCCAGGGTCTTGGGCTTCGCGCGCCCGGTCTTTTCCGTCCGATGAGATCGAGCGTCAGAACGCAGCATCTCCTCGCGCTCTTCGGTCTGCCAGAAGAACATGTAGGGACTGATCGTGGTGCCGAGCACGGCGACCACGAGACCCAGATACTGCGGTTCCCACTCGAAGCCTCGCCCCAGCAGGCCGCTGAGCACGTCGGCCCAATCGACCGACGCGACCACGACGACGCCGACATACGCGAACAGCACCAGGCACAGCCACTTGAAGACGCGCGAGATCCACGCGAAGGAGCCGCGCACCACCACGAAACCGATCACCACACCGGCGATGAGCGACCACAGGGGTGCGGGACCGGCGTGCAGGAGGCTCATGCCTTCGCCGATCGCGACGAGGTCGGCCGCCGCGTTCACGCTGTTGGCGACCAACAGCGCCGCCAGCAGGACGGCGATCCACGTGCGCGCGCCGCGCTGAAAACGTCGACGGATCAGCGCACCGAACGAGTCTCCGGTGGCCAGCGTCATCCGTTCGCACGCCTCTTGCACCACGATCATGAGGGGAAGCGTGAGCGGCACCGTCCACAGCAGCCCGGTGCCATACATCGCCCCGGACTGGGCATAGGTGGCGATCCCTGACGGATCATCGTCGGCGGCGCCGGTGACGATGCCGGGGCCCACCGCCCGCAGGGCGCGGCGGACACCGCCGCCGCTGTCGTCGCCGCTCCCTGCGGGCTGCTTGTCACCCTCCGTTGTCGAAGGGGCCTCGTCTGCGTGCTGGTCGCTCAATCGTCTTGAACCTCCCAGCGGCCGCTCCACTCCGGATGCTCGGGGTCGCTGTAATCTGGGCGGGCCGGCTGCGGCGGCTGATCGGACAGCTCGCCGCCGATGCGACCGCCGAACGGACGACCGTGGTCAGCGAACTCGTCGCGCATGAAGACGAACCGCCAGGCTCCCGCGGTGAACCGGGCACCCGTCCGGAGCACTTCGCTGCGCTCGCCCGCGGGCGAACCCGCGACGTCCGATGCCGCTGCCTCCGGATTGGCGTTCATCTCGCCCTGGCCATGCAGCACGAGAACATACTCGTCGCGATCGTCGTGCGTGATCGTGGCGTGCAACGCGTCGATTCCTGGCAGCACCAACTGGCAGCCGGTCGCGGCTCCGATGCGCACCTCGTCTTCGTCGAGCGGGAAGCTGAACCTCTCGATCTCATCTGTGACGAGCAGATGCGGGTTGCCCGCACCCCACGTGGAGTGAGTGGTGGTCGGCGCGGGACCCGCATCCGCGTTCGCCGGCATCTCCCGCATGCCCGTGTATGGGACATGAGTCTGCTCCGGTTCTTCGGGAACAGCGGTGGCCGGATCCGGCCGTGTCACTCCCGTGGGATCCTCCATCGCTCCACCTTCGCCATGCTCAGGCGTGCTGACGCTCATGCTCACCCTCTCCGATCTCCTCCACGAGCTTGGCGTTGAACGCGGGCAGGTCTTCGGGCGTGCGGCTGGAGACCAGACCCTGATCGACCACGACCTCCTCGTCCACCCAGTCCGCACCGGCGTTACGCAGGTCGGTCTGCAGGCTCGGATAGCTTGTGATCCGTCGCCCGTCCACGACCCCTGCTTCGACGAGGAGCCAGGCACCGTGGCAGATCACGCCCGCCGGCTTGTGTTCGGTGAACATGTCGCGTGCGAACGCGACCGCCTCGCTGTCCAGCCGGAGGTGGTCGGCATTCACGACCCCACCCGGCAGGACCAGAGCGTCGAACGAGTCGGCACTCACCTGACCGAGCACATGGTCCACGGGCTGCTCATGACCGTTCTTGCCGGTGATCGTGCCCGCAGCAGGCGCGATCATGACCGCGTCGGCCCCGGCGGCGGTCACCGCCTCCCACGGACTGGTGAGCTCGCTGTCCTCGAACCCATCCGTCGCGACGAAAGCGATGCGCTTTCCCTGAAGCTTCGACATGACTTCTCCTCTCGTTGGACTCGTCATCCCTCCACGGTTGCCGACGGCCGAGAGGCTGCGTAGGGGATGGCACGGCGAGCACGGTTGTGCTAACCGGCGTGTCTCGCTTCGCCTGCAGCGGGAGGACGTGCGCCAGGATGGACGCGGAGGAACCATGACATCCGACTCGTCCCACTCGCACACCGAGATCCCTCGTCCCACGCCCGCGCAGCTGCGCTGGCAACGGGCGGGCACCGGCGTCTTCTTCCACTTCGGGATCAACACCTTCGGTGACCGGGAATGGAGTGACGGCACGCTTCCGGCGGACCTGTTCGTGCCGACCGACCTCGATGTCCATCAGTGGTTGGACGCCGCGGAGCTCGCCGGGGCACGCTATGTCGTACTCACCGCGAAGCACCACGACGGCTTCTGCCTGTGGCCCACCGCGACCACCGACTACTCGGTGGCCTCCTCGCCCTGGCGTGGCGGGACTGGTGACGTGGTGCGCGAACTGGCCGACGCGTGCCGGGATCGTGGGATGGGATTCGGGCTGTACCTCTCACCCTGGGATCGGCACGCGCCCGAGTACTTCGATCCGGATCGCTACGACGACCTCTATGCCGCGCAGCTGACGGAGCTGCTCACAGGCTATGGCGACCTCGTGGAAGTGTGGTTCGACGGTGCGGGTTCGGAAGGGCGCACGTACGACTGGCCACGCTTCATGCAGCTGGTGGCGCAACACCAACCGGAAGCCATGGTCTTCAACATGGGCGCTCCGACCATCCGCTGGGTGGGTAACGAGGACGGGCTTGCGGCAGACCCGGTGGAGTACGTCGCCGACGCCGTGCCTCTGAGCCAGTACGTCGAGGGTCAGTCCGCGCTCGCGGTGCCGCGCTATCTGCCGCCCGAGTGCGATGTGTCCATTCGTCGCGGGTGGTTCTGGCACGCCGACGAAAGTCCCAAGTCGGTGCCGCATCTCCTCGCGATTCACGCAGGGTCCGTGGAGCTGGGTGCCAACCTGCTGTTGAACCTCCCGCCGGATCGGAGCGGGCGCATCGACGCCGCGGACATCGCTCGTCTCGAGGAGTACCGGGCCGAGCTGGACCTTCGGTTCGGGCAACCGGTCGCGGCGCGGCTTCACGATCAGGGTGGGGGCGTGTGGCGGGCGGAGGTGCCCGACGGCATCATCGCCGGTCACGTCGAGCTGCGCGAGCGTCTCGAAGAGGGGCAGCGCGTCACCCGGCATCGGGTCGAGTCGGCGGGGGAGGTGCTGGCCGCGGGCCACACGATCGGGGTCCGGCGCATCCACCGACTGTCGGGCGTCGACGTGCGCACGCTCACGGTCACCCTCGTCGGCGGTGGCGAACTGGAGGCCGTGCTGGTGCATCCGGCGGCGAGTACGCGGTATGAGCCGCTGCTGCCTGCCGACTATGCCGCATCGACGGATGTGCCCGATCACTGAGGACAGCCAGCGCGCTATTACCGATAATCGATTACACTCGGAGTGTTCGTTAGCGATTGTCGATTGCAGTAATAGGATCACGCCATGCCCGATGCCCTGGATGCCGTCCCCGAGATTCGACGCGGCCTGCTCTCCGACCAGATCTACGACCTGCTGAAGCAGATGATCAAGGGAGGCACGCTGGCGCCGGGGGAGCAGCTGGTGGAATCCGGCCTCGCCAAGAAACTTCAGGTGAGTCAAGCTCCCGTGCGCGAGGCGCTGAAGCGGCTCACCCACGACGGGCTCGTCTCGCATGTCCGCCACCAGGGGTCGTTCGTTGCGACGTACTCCGATGAGGAGATCGAACAGGCGCGCGTCGCCCGCGCCGAGCTCGAGACCCTCGCCGGGAGACTCACCGCGGGCCGCCTCAGCTCAGAAACGCGGGAGCACCTTTCCGGCCTCATCGCTCAGATGCACGATGCCGCCGCGGTGCGCGAGCTGGGCCGATTCCGTGAGTTGGATTTCACCTTTCACCGTGCGGTCATCGAGGCGAGCCGCAACGTCTACCTGCCGCGGATGTGGGACATCATCGAGCCGAGTCTGCGCTCGCTTCATCTGCTGGGCGACCCGGACTTCGTCGGCGACTGGGGAATGGTGGCCGACTGGCACGACGAGCTCCTCGCGGTGCTCGACGCAGGCGACCCCGATGAGGCGGCGGCGTTGTTCCGCGCGCACGCCGCGGGGACGCTGCGCGACATGGTCGCCGGAGCGCCCGACCACGTGGACTGAGGCGGTTCGGGCTCAGAAGCCGTAAAGCCTTCGGGCTGTGGCGCCCCAGAAGTCGTCCGCGTCGGTAGCGTCCTCGCCCCACGCTGCCGCGGTCAGCGCGACGATCGTCTCGTGCGGCGCAACGCGGGCCGACATCGGCCAGTCGCTGCCGAACAGCAGCCGACGAGCGCCGAAGCTCTCGCGCGCGTGCGCGACGATTCTCCGCAGCCGCTCATTCGGCTCGGAGTGGTGGATCACGCCGGATACCTTGGCGTGGGCGGCGGGAAGGGAAGCGAAGTCCGCGAGCGCTCGGTACCAGTTCACGTCGGGCTCGGCGAATCCCAGTCCGAGATGGCAGAGCACGGTGCGCAGCGCGGGATGACGCGCGGCGAGCGCGGTGGCGGCGGGAAGCTGCTCCGGACGTAGCAGCAGCTCCAGCACGAGTCCGTGCTCACTCAGTCCCTCTGCAAGCTGGTCGAGACCGGCGAAGTCGGACAGATCCGCGCGTGCTGAGCCCGCAGCCAGACGTACACCGGCGAGGTGTCGCCACCGGGGTTGCAGGACGCCCGCCCAGCCGTCGGCGCTGGGCTCGTACTGGCCGACCAGGCGCACCGGGCGGGCGGCCGTGGAGGTTTCGTCCTCGAGCCACGTGAACTCACGAAGCGTGTTGGCCGCTTGCACGGCCACGGCGCCGACGCCAGCGGGATTCGCGCCCTCAAGATCGGCGATGAGAACGCGAGGCGGAAGGTCGAGGTCCGCGCGGAACCAGGGGAGTTCGAACGCGTCAACGTCCCAGAGGTGAACGTGCGCGTCCAGATGCGCCCGCGGAGAGTGACGCGGTGGGGTGCCGGCGTCTGAGACCCGCGAGACTTCCGTCTGTGGGCGACAATCGCCGCGTTGCGTGGATTCTCGCCCACAGTCGGAAGTCTCGCGGATAGTGGGGAGTGGTGTGGGGTCAGACACGGGCAAGCGCGTCCCACAGCAGTTCCGGAACCTCAGCGGCGACGCTCGCGACGAACGCGTCGACCTCGTCCGGGGTTCGCGCGCCGACTACCACCGCATCGACCCCGGCGAGTCGGAGGGCGTAGCGCACGGCGGCGTCCGAAAGGCGAACGCCTGCGTCGGCGGCGATCTGCGCCATCCGACGTGCACGAGCCTGCATGTCGGCGGGTGCTTGGCGATAGTCGAAGTAGGGCGTGCCGATCGGGTCGACCAGGATGCCGGAGTTGAACACACCGGCGGCGATGACGCCTACGTCCCGCGCCCTTGCCGCCGGCAGCAGTTCGCTCTCGCCGGTGCGGTCCAGGAGCGTCGTCCGGCCGGCGATCATGACCACGTCCGGGTCGCTCTCTCGCACGAAGCGCGTGAGCGGGTCCGGCCACACCATGCCCACCCCGATCGCTCGAACCACGCCCTCTGCGCGCAGCCGGTCGAGCGCGGGCATCGCCGTGCGCAGCGCCTCATCCACGTCCATCGGATCGTGCAGGTAGAGCAGATCGATGCGGTCGGTGCCGAGTCGGCGGAGGCTCCCCTCGACGCTGCGCAGCACGCCGTCGGCGCTGAGGTCTGGCCCCGTCGAGGCTCCGACAGCACCGATCGATGCGGGTCGTTCGTCGTCGGTCAGGATCTGTCGTCCCACTTTCGTGGCGATGCAGACCCGGTCACGCGGAACGTCCGCGAGCGCGCGCCCGAGGCGACGCTCGCTCTCTCCCGCGCCATAGTGCGGGGCTGTGTCGAAGAAGCGCACCCCATGTTGGATCGCGCGCGAGACGGTGGCGGCGCACTGATCGTCATCCACGGCTGAGAACAGGTTGCCGAACGGCGCGCAGCCGAGGCCGACGAGCGTGGCGTCGTCGGCCTCGGTGCGCAGCGGCATCAGTGCTGGGCGGAACGCCACGTCTCATACTCCTGACGGCTGTCGGGGGTCAGCGGATAGTAGTCGCTGAGCCGGGCGCCCTGATCAAGACGCATCCGGCTGAAGCTCTCCCATTCTTCGTGATCCACGGCGTCTTCGGCCACGGCAGACACCATGGCCTGCGGAACGATGACGGCACCATCATCGTCGGCCACAACGACATCGCCGGGCAGACACAGCGCTCCGCCGACAGCGACGGGCACGTCGAAAGCCCAGGGGAACAGCTCCGACTGGGATGCGTAGTGCGGCGTGACACCCGTGGACCACACGGGAAGGCCGATATCGGCGATCTTGCCCGAATCGCGGATGCGCCCATCCACCACCATTCCCACGCCGCCCCGGCGCTGGAAGTAACGCGCGAGGATGTCTCCCACACATCCCGAGTGCGCGCTGCCGTATGCCTGGACGACGAGCACATCGTCGGGCTGGATGCTCTCCAGCACCTTCCACAGGGCGGTGTGCTTCTCGACGTACTCCTGGCCGAGACCGGAGGCGAGGTCCTCACGCTGCGGCATGAACTGCAGGGTGACGGCGTTGCCGACGATCCGCTGGCCGGTACGGAGCGGGCGGGGGCCCTCGATGAACGAGTGCCGGATTCCCAGACCGTGCAGTTTCGCGCACGCGGTGGCCGCGGAGACCCGCTCGAGCGACGCGAGAGTGTCGGCATCCGCGCGCTGGAACTCGGGTCCGCGAACCGGAAGCTGGAATTCGGGACGGATGAGGGTGGCGGTGTCGGTCATGATCATTCCTTCGCTGCGGACGCGTCGGCGCGTCCGTCATGGTGGGGGCGAGCCGTCTCCGGCTCGACGGTGAGGGTGAGGCGGGCGGCGTGTGCGGGGGCGAGTTCGACGATGACCGTGCCATCGGAGACGTCGTCGGATCGGACGGACATCTCCTCGCGCGGCGATGCATAGGCCTCGCTGCGGCCCGGGTAGGCGCTCTGTGTCACGCCCTCCGAACGCACCGCGGTGATCCGCTGGAGGGCGAACGAGGAGGCGATCAGGCGCACCCGACGAACGTGCACCTGCGACAGATTGACCAGCTCCACGTCCACTTCGCCGTCGCCGAGGCGCGTGACCAGCGCTGCGACATCGGCGGGGAGCCCCGGCCGATCACGATCCTCGTCGCGGTAGCGCAGCGCCGTCAGCGGCAGGCCGCCGTTGTAGAGGATCTGCGGTGCCCCCGACACCAGGTGCGAGAGCACCTCGGTGACCACAGGGTTCACGCGCTGCCAGAAGTGCAGGTGCACGGTGGTGGGGTCGATGTCGGCATCCGTCATCAGGGCGACGCGCCGCGACACCTGACCGAGTGCCATCTCCAGCGCGTGCACCGGGTAGTCGGGTGCCTCGCCGAGAAGGAAACTCAACCAGGCGGCCTCATGACCGGCCTCGGCCTTGTCGCGGAACGCGATCACCTCGGTTGCATCGTGGGGCAGACCACGCAGCAGGGTGCGCAGGCGCGCGAGATCGGCCTCGTCGCGACTGAACCACCACAGCCAGAGCGGCAGGTCCAGGCGCGGCGGACCGTAGTCGAACCAGCCGTCGCGGCCGTAGCGGTGCGGGACGAGCATGCCCGGACGGCCCGCGTACTCGCCGTGTCGCTCCTTCCAACCACCCGTGAGACTGAATCCGGACTCGATCACCGGGCCGAAAATCGCGTGAGCCAGCGAGGCATCCAGGGTCGCTCGAGCCAGATCGAGCGCGTCGGTCGATCCCGAGACGATGGCGTGATTGATCGCGGCGATCACGGTGGCCATGCCGATCGTCTCGAGACCGTGCGGCCAGGTCCAGCCGTAGTGGCCGCCGTGCCAGGCGCCGTCATGGAGCCCGCCGACGCGACCATCGGGGGAGACGTTGTCGGGGATGAGACCGTCGTTGTCTGCAGCGCGGCGACGCCAGCCGTCGATGTAATCGATCACCCACCGCGCCGTGGCCTCGTCCGCGTCATAGAGCCAGCGATTCACCGCGAGGGTGGTCGCCGCGAGGTTGACGGCCACGTCGCCCGCCGCGCGCCGCTGCATCTCCTGACCCATGCGACGGGCGTTGTCCTCGTCGGCGAGGTCGTCCCAGGACTCGATGCCGGGAAGCGAATCCAGTGGCAGACCGTACTTGCGCATCTCGGGCTGATCTGCGCTGTACGCCTGCCACTGCGGGCCGAGTCCGGGCAGCGGACCGAGCGCGCCGTTGTGCGGCGCCCGGATGATGTTGTGCTCCGGATCCCAGTTGCCGTGGCGCGGATCGGTGTACAACTCCGCGAAGCGGCGAGCTCGTTCGGCGAAGGCCGCGTCATCCGGATCCGCCGCAGACAGCGCGTAGAGGAAGATCAGCGACTCGCCCTGGTGGAACCAGTCGTAGCCGTTCTCGTACTCGTCCGTGAGCATGCCGCCCTCGGTGAGCTGGGCGGTCACGCCCTCCCAGTGCCGCTTCGCGGACGCCAGGATCTCGTCGCTGCCGCCGAGGGCGTAGAAGGTCGGCCAGTTGAAGAAGGGTTCGTACAGATCGTCCACGCCGTCGCGGGAATCGAATTCGGGCGTGCGCAGCACACGACCGTCGGCATCGCAGAAGCGGGCATCGAACACGCGCCACGCCTCCTCGACAGCATCGAACAGCCGCCGCTCCAGCACGGCCCACGCGGGAATCCGCGTGAGGGGGAAGGTGAGGACAGTCATCGAGGGGTTCTCCTGGTTGGGGGTTTCGAGGCTCATCGCCGGCTCATCCCTTTGTGGCGCCGGCGACGAGGCCGCCGATGATGTGGCGCTGCATGATGATGAAGAAGATCACCGCGGGGGCGATCGCGAGCAGCAGCGTGGGAAACACCGTGGTGTAGGACGTGCTGTACTGGCTCACCGCCGAGTACACGCCAGTAGTCACCGTGTACAGGCCGGAACTCGGTCCCAGGATGATCTGCGGACTGACGAAGTCGTTCCACACGCTGATCGAGTTCAGCACCATGATCGTCGCCACCACCGGGCGCATGATCGGGAAGATGCAGAGCCAGAAGGCGCGCATTCGACCCGCACCGTCCAGTGCCGCGGCCTCGTCGATGTCGCGCGGCACCGTTCGCAGGTACGCGGCGAACAGGAAGATCGTGATCGGCAGCGTCGCCGCGGTCTCGAACAGCAGGAACCCGGGAATCGTATTGATCAGGCCGAGCACCCGCAGCACGAACACCACCGGGATCAGCGTGACCTGGCCGGGGATGAACATGCCAGAGACGAACAGCAGCAGCAGACCCAGATGCCACTTCGACCGGCCACGGGCGATGACATACGCCACGGGGGCGGACAGGAGGATGCCGAACACGTTCACCAGCACCACGAACAACAGCGTGATGCCATAGGCGGCCACCACATTGAAGCGCTCGGACGTGATCGCCGCCCACAGGTACTCGAAGGTGAGCGTGTCCAGCGAGAAGCCCAGGGGGTTTCGGATGATCTCCTGCTGCGGCTTGAACGCGTTGATGATCATGATGTACATCGGCACGAGCATCACGAGCGCGAGCGCGGACAGCACCACCCAGATCAGCGCCCGGAGTGGACGCGGGCGTCGGCTCCGTCGGGGACCGGTGCGGCGGCGACCGCGGCCGTCGGACGCGGCGAGCGTGCGGGTGTCGGTGGGTTCGTCGACGAGCGCGACGGTTCCGTCGGTGATCAGGGCCATCAGTCGGCCACCTTCTTCTCGGCGCCGCGACGGGCGAGGGTGACGCCGAGCCCGAGCACGGCGGTGATGATGAGCAGCACGACGGACTGCGCGGCCCCCAGTCCCAGCTTCGCGTTCGCGAACGAGTCCTTGAGGATCTGGAACACGATGGTCTGCGTTCCCGCAGCGGGCCCGCCGTCGGTGAGGGCGAGCACCACGTCGTACACCTTCAGTAGACCGACCAAGGTGAGCACGAGATTCACGGTGAGCACGGGCGCGATGAGCGGCACCGTGACGTTGCGGAACTGCTGCCAGGGGCTGGCACCGTCCACCGTGGCCGCCTCGTAGTACTCCGTCGGCACCGACTTGATCCCCGCGATGTAGAGGATCATGTTGAAGCCGAAGTGCGACCACACGATGGTGGCGATCACGCTCGCCTTCGCGAAGCCGATGTCGGTGAGGAACGGCAGGGGATCCAGGCCGATGGCACCCAGCACACTGTTCACCGCTCCCTGGGGGCTCAGCATCGCGGCCCAGAGGAAACCGATGATGAGCGCGCTGATGATGTACGGGTAGAAGAAGATCGTGCGGAACACGGTGTTCGCGCGGCCCGGTCCGGAGATCAGCGCCGCCACCGCCAGCCCCAGCACGTTGCAGGCGATCGTGCCGAAGAACGCGACCACGGCGGTGAAGATCGCCGCATCGATGGTGCGCGGGTTACGGAACGCGTGCGTGTAGTTGTCGAACCCGATGAAGGTGAAGTTGAGGCTGTAGCCGTTCCAGTTCGTGAGGCTGAGCACGAACGCGAGGATCATCGGGATGATGAACATCGCGACGAACACCAGGACGGCCGGCGCGCTCATCAGGAATCCGGGGACGCGCGCACGCCAGCGCATCGCGGGGGAGATTCGCCGCGGGGGCGCGGCAGGACGGTCGAGTGTGACCATGGGAGGCTCCATCACGTGAGCGGGGCGCCCGGGTGGCCGGGCGCCCCGAGGGATCATTGCGCGTTCGCCACGAACCAGGAGTCCAGTGCGCTGTTGACGTCGGCGGCGGAGGTGCCGCCGAGGAGCGCCTGCACCTGCGTGTTCAGCTCGTCGCCGTAGCCGGCGGGCATCGTGCGTTCGCCGTAGCCGTTTCCGGTGGGCGTGTAGCTGGACGCGGGGGTGTCGGCGACGATCTGCAGCAGCTCCTGGGCCAGATCGTTCATCTCGTACTCGTAACCGTCGCGGTAGTTGCCATCGACCTGAAGCTGATCCACAACGGCAGCCTTGTCGGTGGCGAGGTACTCCACCACCTTGAGCGCGGCCTCCTGGTGGTCGCTGGACTTCAGGATCGAGTACGGGCTCGCGATGTTCGCGCCCATCGCCGGGTTCTCCACCGATGCATCGGCGGGGCCGGCGAAGACGCCGATCTGGGGCGGGTTGTCGGCGTTGGCCTCGGCGGCGGCGAACCAGCTTCCCATCGGATACAGCGCGCTCTTTCCGGCGAGGAAGCTCTGCTCCGCGTCCGGGTACTTGATGCCGAGGGCATCGGAGTTGAGATACCCCTTCGCCACCCAGTCCGCGTAGATGTCGGTGTAGGGGCCCGCCGTCTTGCTGAACGTGAGGTCGCCGGAGCTCATCTTCTGGAACCAGTCCTCGTTCTCCGCGACGACGGAGGGGAGGGCCAGCGCCTGGTACGACATCTGCGACATCCAGTCGCCGCCGGTCTGGATGGGCGTCCAGCCAGCGTCCTTGAGCTTCGCCAGGTCCGCGGTGAACTCATCGAGGTTCTTCGGCGTCTCGGTGATGCCGGCCTCCTCGAAGGCCGTCTTGTTGTAGAACCAGAGGCTCTGCAGCTGGATGCCGACGCCCGCCATGTACTGCTTGCCGTCGATGGCGTACTGCTCGGCCAGCGGGCCGTTCGCCGCCCAGTCGTACGAGGACAGGTCGACGAACTCCTGGGCGAGCTCCGGGGTGGGCGCGAGCGACTGGACGATGTCGGGGGCATCGCCGGATGCGAGCAGCCGTGGCAGTGCCTTCTGCACGCCGTCGGCGCCGGGGCTCTGGATGATGACGTCGATGTCCGGGTTCGCGTCCTCGAACGGCTTCACCAGTTCGTTCCACCATTCCTCGGTGAGGTTGGGGGTGATGTTCACGAGCACGCGGACCTCGGTCGTGCCGCCGGCGTCACCGCCGTCGTCGCCTGAGCCGCCCGTGCTGCATCCGGTGAGCGCGGCCACGGCGAGCAGCGCGATGCTCATCGTCGCCAGGGAACGTTTCTTGATCATCGTCGATCCTCTCGTCTTCGAAAGCTCCGGGGGAGGAGGTGAACATGACGATAATCGATAATCGGTAGCGCATGCAAGACTTTGACCCAAACATCGGATCACTTCGCCCCCCGCATGGGTGTCGGAGTGTGCGCGTGCCCTAACCTGATGCCACGAGAGGACCCCATGCTCCGCATTCATTTCACCGGTGACTCCATCACCGACGCTGGACGAGACCGCGCCGATCCCGCCTCGCTCGGGGATGGATACGTGTCGCTGTTGGCGCAGACACCGGAGTTGTCGGGCGCGCACCTCGGCAATTCAGGAATCGCGGGCAACCGCGCGATCGATCTGGTCGAGCGCTGGGAGCGCGACGTGCTGGCGGCACGGCCGGACGTGCTCTCGATCTACGTGGGGATCAACGATGTCTGGCGGCGCTTCGACAGCGAAGACCCCACAACGGACGAGGACTTCGCCGCGCGGCTGCGGGACATACTCAACCAGGTCCCGCCGCGCGTGCGAGTGCTGCTGGTGGAACCCTTCCTCCTGCCCGTGACCGCGGAGCAGTCCACGTGGCTGTCCGAGCTTGAGGGGAAACAGCGCGTTGTCGCGGCGCTCGCGGACGAGTATGGCGCGCAGTTCGTCCGGCTGCAGCAGCGGCTGACCGCGGCAGCGCGGGAGGAGCCCGCCGCGTGGGCGCCGGACGGTGTGCATCCGTTCCCGCAGGCTTCGCGGGTGATCGCCGACGCGTGGCTGGAGGCATACCGCCGACTCACGGTCTGAATCCCGGCGGCGGGTATTACGGTGGGGGCATGAGCGGGCGGGACGCGGCGGGGAGCGCCGAGCTGAATCGGCTCCAGCGTGCCGTCTACGGCCCGGACGCCGGCGCGGACGCGGAGGATGCGCAGACGCGCCTTCGCGAGTTGCAGGCGTCGGTGCCCGATGATGCGCCCGGACGCTTCGACGGCTTACCTGGGCCGGTCGACGGCATGGGCGCTACCCCACCTGTGCTTGCGGGACCCCGCAGCTTCACTCCGATGGAGCGTATTTTGTGGGCGGGCGTCGGCGCGCTGACCGTCGTCGCGCTCACGATCGCCGGGTTCTTCCTCGGCGCCGTCACCGCGCCACATCCGGACCGCGTGCTGATCCCGGTGTGGGAAGCCGAATCCGCCACGGTGGGACACGAGGAGGTCGTGGACTATCGCGAGTTCACGGCGGATCGGATGAAGATCGGCATCGGCACACTGAGCGCGGAGGGCGCCGATGCGGTTCGGTGCCTGTATGTCGCTGGTCCCACCGCCGACCTGAGCACCGAGACGCTGTTCGGTACATGCGCGCCGGTGAGCATCTACGGCACCACGTGGGAAGTGGCCGGCGACCTGAACACGTCGAGCTCGTTGTTCGGTCTCGGCCGACAGGACTCGATTCGATTCATCGAGCGAGACTTCGGGCTTGACGTCTGGCTGTCGCGGGAGCCGACGTGAGCGCGGAGGTGATCGATGCCCGGGACTCCGATGGTGAGGAGTCGGAGCACGCGCTGTTGCGGCGCGCCTTCGGGCCTCGTGCGAGTGAACTGAGTCCCGATGACGCGCGGGTGCTCGCCGACGTCATCCAACGACGCGCCGCGAACCGAATTGCTCCTCACTGCGACGCGGGGGTCTCTGGCTGGACCGCGGGGCAGGCAGCGGTGGCGGTCGATGCGGAGCACCCGTCTCACGAACTCGCTGATTGTGCGGATCGTCGCGGTCTCGGTCTCGGTCTCGGTCTCGGTGTCGGTGGCGGTGTCGGTGTCGGTGCTGATGCTGATGCTGATGCTGATGCTGATGCTGATGCTGATGCTGATGCTGATGCTGATGGCGGTGTCGGTGCTGATGGCGATGTCGATGTCGACTCTGCGCGTCGCCGCGCGTCCCGGCTGCGCGGACAGCGGGTGCGCGCGGCTGCCGTCGGTGCGGCGATCGCCGCGGCGGCCGTCGGGGTGGGCTCGTTGATCTGGGGCGTCTCACAGCCGCGACCGGCCGTTGTGCTGCATGGTGAGCCGATGACGGCCGCGGAGACCGAGGACATGCTTGAGGTCGAGCCGAGCTTCTTTCAGACCTACGCCGTCACAACGGGCGTCTCGTACGGGGAGGCCTACGGTGTCCAGGTGATCGGGGCAACCCTGCACAGTGCGGTGCGCGACGATGCCATGGACTGCCTGTGGCTGTTGGATCCCGGGAGCTACGCCTTGCCCCTCTGCAGCGGCGCTGGCGAAGGATCAGACTATCCTCGCCTGATCGACCTCTGGTTCGACGGCGAGTCCTTCACCTGGGACCCGTCAACGTCGGAGGCGATGCGCCAGATCCGGATCTCCGTGCAGGGTGACCGACTGGAGATGTGGGAACAGGCGCTCGATATGTCCTCATGAGTTGAGCGAGTCGGTTGGCTCGCGCCGCTGCGTGCCGCCCGCTTGATTCAGATCGTGACCGAGTCTCCCGGGTCCAGCTCGTGGAATGTGCCGCCACCCTGCTCGGTGGCCCAGGCGAGGCGTCCGCGGTGCATCGTGCGCCCGATGGCGGACAGCGTCATGTCGTGGGTCCCGAACGCCTGGTTCGGCGCGACCTCGAGCACGAAGTCGATCGCGTCGGAGATCTTCAGCCACGGAGCGCCGAGCGGAGCGGCGAGGAGCGTCACGGGAACGGCCGGGGCGGCATAGGAGTCGCCGGGGTAGTAGAAAGCGTCGTCGACAAGCACCCCCACGTTGTCGATGAGCGGAATCGAGCGGTGGATCTCGGCGTGCACTCCGCCGAAGAATCGCAGCACGAAAGATCCGGCCTGCACGGTGTCTCCCGCTGCGACGACGGTGATGTCGTAGCCGGACGCCACGGCGGCGACGCCCGCCGGAGCGAAGATCGGGATGCCGGGATTGCTCGCGAGGATCTGGTCCAGCGTGCGCGGGCTCCAGTGATCCTCGTGCTGGTGGGTCAGCACGATCGCGACGGTGCGGGGGATCTCCGTGAGGCTGGCCAGGAAGCTGCCGGGGTCGATGATCAGCGATTCGCCGTCCTTGTCCAGGACGACCGTGGCGTGCTCGTACTTCGTGATGCGCATGGGACGAGTCAACCCCTTTTGCCCGCTCACGCCAAGCGCGCATGACCGGCAGTCGTCAGGAAGATGAACACGCCCGAGATCGACGAAGCAGGGGGGCGATTTGCAGAGCGGTCCTCTCCTCATGCATACTAAATGAGTCGTAAGCGCGCCGAAAGGCCGCGGAAGACACTCGGCCCCATCGTATAGCGGCCTAGTACGTCGCCCTCTCACGGCGGTAACGCGGGTTCGAATCCCGCTGGGGTCACCGAGTGAGAACACCCCCGGACACTCGTCCGGGGGTGTTCTCGTTTCCGCACTCCCCAACCCTGCGAGACCAGCCCCCGCGAGACTTTCGTCCGTGGGTGACACTCAACGCGATGCGGCGATACCACCGCAGAGCATCGCCCGACACGCTCGGCATCGACGAGGGCCGACGTCCTTGATACGATCCGCCTGCGCCCGTCAGATTGCCTGCGCGTCGCGAAAGAGGAGCAAGCATGGCCGATGATCGCTGGTCGGGGACGGGCAGCAAGACGGACCCCTGGGTGCTGAAGACCGCACCCTTGTCGTCGCAGTACACGATGTACCGAGACGACTCGAGCGATCCGGCGCTTCTGGTCTGCCAGGTGGGAACCACGAAGCTGACCTACCTCGCTTCCGGGATCGAGGATCTCCATGCAGAGTTGCTGCGGCGCGGGGACTGGGTGGTTCTCGGTGCCGCGGATGAAGGCAAAGAGCCGGCGGCGGACACCGTTGAGGCCTGGGGTCGATCGGCCGACAACCCGGTCGGCGGCTGGTACGGACAGCGAAAAGGGTATCGCGGACGCTTCGGGATGTATCTCCCTCCGCTGCTTGAGGCACTGGGGCTCGTCGAGCTCGAGCACAACGCCCGCAACAATCGCGTCCGAGCGGTGCCGCGCCCAGAGTGAGGCGCGGACGCGCCCCGTGGGGGTGGCCGCACACGTAGATGATCCCGGCCGCTCGTGAGCGACCGGGATCATCTACGTCTCGAAGGTGTCAGCCCTTCAGTGCCTCGTCGAGCGCGGCGTCGTCCGCCTCGGCCTGCGCCTCGCCGCTGGCCTCACGGCGAGCACGACGACGGTTCTGCACGGCGCGGACGATCGGCAGCACGATCAACAAGATGACGCCGATCACCACGAGCCACGGGATCGCGAATCCGAGGGCGATCAGCAGTGCGTTCCCGGCCGCGATCAGGCCGTTCCATCCGTTCCAGAAACCGTCTCCGAATCCGGCGGGATCCGCGGTCACGGAGGTCGTCGCCAGGCTGAGGTTCACGGACAACGTCGACATCGCGACCTGATCCTGCAGGCTCGCCAGCTGCTGCTGCAGCGACTCGAGCTCTGCCTGACGCTCGGCCAGGGCGCTCTCAGCGGCGACCAGATCGGCGACCGATCCCGACGCCTTCATGAGCTCCTCGAGCCGTGCGACCGAGGTCGACAGCGAATCCACTCGGGCCTGCAGATCCACGCTCTGCGATGTGACGTCGGTGCGGTTGATCGACTGCGACGCGATGGTGCCGAGATCGGCGAGGTCCGCAATCGCTGTCGTGATGTCGGACTCGGGAATCCGGAGGGACACATAGCCGTAGTCGGCGCGCACGTTCGCCGAGGCCGCGGGGTCGATCACTCCGCCCCCGTTGCCGACGCTCTGAGAGGCGACGTATCCGCCGTGATTCTGAGCGAAGATCGCCAGCTGCGCGGAGGCGGCCGTGATGTCGTCCACCTGCAGGCCGACATCCGCCGTGGTGACGATCTGCGGTTCGACGGGTGTGACGGCAGCCGAGTTTGCGCCCCCGCTCGCAGCGAATGAGTCGCCGCGGAGCGCGGCGGAATCCGCGGCGCCCTCCAGCGCTTTGCCTGCGTCGACGGCGGCGGCATCCGGCGCGCCGCCCCCCGCAGCCTCGGACCAGCTGGACCCGGCGGCACTGTCCTGCGCCATCGTGGAGGCGACCAGCTGCGGACCGAGTACGGCACCGGTGGCGACGACGGCGACCGTCGCCGCGGCGGTGGTCCAGCCCGCCGTCAGCCGGCGACGATGGCGGCGCGCGCGGTCGGCGCGGTCCTGCTGCGTCTGGGTCGCGATGCGGGCGAAGACGACATTCTCCATCCGATCGATGGTGGATTCGTCCAGCTCGGGAAGTTCGGGCTTCGCGAGCGGCGGTGTGGCCTTCATCAGCTCTCCGATTCGGTCAGGGTGGTCCGCAGACGGGTGCGAATGCGGGAGAGACGGTTTCGGACGACGCCATGGCCGACCGACAGGGAGTCCGCTGCGGCCTGATAGCCGTAGCCTTCGACGACGCACAGGCGGAAGATCTCGCGGTCGATCTCGCTCATCGCGTCGATCTCGGCCGTGATGCGTTCCGCCAGATCGGCGCCGATGACCTGGTCCTCGACGTTCACCGTGTCGGGCACGGCCTCGTCGACCAGCTCGGTGCGATGTGCGAGGTCGCGGCGACGCGAACGCAGCCGGTTCGCAGCCTGGAAGCGGCAGATCGTCGCCAGCCAGGGCAGCAGGGACGAACCCTGCAGCTCCAGGCCTGCGAGTTTCCGCCACGCCACCACGAACGTTTCCTGGGCGACATCCTCGGCGTCAGCGGCGTTGGACAGCAATCCGTACGCGATCCAGTAGACCGGTTTCACGTACTGCCGGTACAGCCGTTGAAAGGCGTGTTCGCTGCCTCCCGCGGCCGCGGCCACGAGGTCGGCGTCGTCGAGTACTGCCTCCACGCGCCCTCCTTCTGTTGTCTCTCACCTGACAGTGTGTCGGTGGCAGATATCGTCTCAGACCTCGAGCGACAGGAACCGCAGGCTGGCGCGCGGGTCGATGTCGATCTCGCGCTAGAATCGATGAAGCGAGGGGGAGTATCCCACAAACGCGCCATCGTCATCACGAGCTTCGGCTCCGGTTGCGCACCGCTCATGGAGCGGGGGAGAGACTTTCGGTCATTCGTCATATCCTCCGAAAGGCCTCCGTGATCTCCACGACCTTCCTTCCCATGCAGAACGCTCTGCTCGAGCTTCCGCCCGTCTTCGAGATCGGCTCGCTCATCGTGCTGGTCCTGATCCTGGTGGCGGATCTGCTGCTGGTGCTCAAGCGCCCGCACATCCCGTCCACCAAGGAGTCGACGCTCTGGGTGGTCTTCTACGTCACGCTCGCGCTGATCTTCGCCGTGCTGATGTGGATCTTCGCCGACGGCGAGCACGCCGGGCAGTTCATCGCCGGATGGCTCACCGAGTACAGCCTCTCGATCGACAACCTCTTCGTCTTCGTGCTGATCATGACGCAGTTCAAGGTGCCGCGCCGCTACCAGCAGGAAGTGCTGATGGTGGGCATCATCATCGCGCTGATCCTGCGCGCCGCCTTCATCCTGCTGGGTGCAGCCGTGATCGAGCGCTGGTCGTGGATCTTCTACATCTTCGGTGCGTTCCTGCTGTACACCGCCATCAAGCAGGCGCTGGAGAACTCTTCCGAGGACGATGAGGAGAAGGAGAGTCTGATCGTGCGGCTCGTCCGCCGCGTCATTCCCGTCACCGATGAGTTCGACGGTGCCAAGGTGACCACGCGCATCGACGGTCGCCGGGTGTTCACCCCGATGATCATCGTGTTCATCGCGATCGGTGTGACTGACCTGCTGTTCGCGATCGACTCGATCCCGGCGATCTTCGGAATCACCACGAGCCCGTTCATCGTGTTCACCGCGAACCTCTTCGCGCTGATGGGTCTGCGCCAGCTGTACTTCCTGCTCGGCGATCTCCTGGAGCGCCTGCGCTACCTGCACTACGGCATCGCGGCGATCCTGGCCTTCATCGGCGTAAAGCTCGTCTTCCACGCCATGCACGAGAACTCGCTCCCGTTCCTCAACGGCGGACAGCCCTTCGAGTGGGCTCCCGAGATCAGTACCTGGACCTCGCTGATCGTCATCGTCGCATCGATGTCGATCGCCACAATCGCCAGCCTCATCGCCTCCGGGCGTGAGCGCCGTGTCGCGGCGCGTAACGTGGAAACACGGGACTGACCCGCGGTTCTTTCGCACCAGGGCACCCGCCTCGGCGGGTGCCCTGGTGCGTGTCGGTGGTCCATGGTTGGCTTGAACGGTGATCGAATATCGCGCAGTCCACAAGGAGTATCCCGACGGAACGGTCGCGGTCGTCGACTTTTCTCTGGTGATTCCAGCACGACGCACCACGGTCTTCGTCGGCTCGTCCGGCTGCGGCAAGACCACCCTGCTGCGGATGATCAATCGGATGGTCGATCCCGAATCTGGCACCATTCTCATCGATGGTGAAGACGTGCGTCAGACCGACCCGGTGCGTCTGCGCCGCAGCATCGGATACGTGATGCAGAACGGTGGACTGATGCCGCACCTCACCGTCCGGGACAACGTGGCCACGGTGCCCGTTCTCAACGGCGTCTCCCGCTCCCAGGCCCGCCTTCGCGCGGGGGAGCTGCTCGAGCTGGTAGGCCTGGACCCCGATCTCGGCTCCCGCTACCCGGCGCAGCTGTCGGGCGGGCAGCAACAGCGCGTGGGCGTGGCGCGAGCGCTGGCGTCCGATCCCAACATCCTGCTCATGGATGAGCCGTTCGCCGCCGTCGACCCCATCGTTCGAGCAGATCTGCAGCGTGAGACCATGCGCCTGCAGCAGGAGCTCGACAAAACGGTGGTTTTCGTCACGCACGACATCGACGAGGCTTTCCTGCTGGGCGACCAGGTGGTCATCCTCCGCCAGGGTGCCGACGTGGCTCAGCTGGGATCACCGAGCGAGATCATCGAGGCGCCGGCTGACGACTTCGTCCGACAGTTCGTCGGTCTCGACGGCGGACGCCGCAGCCTGCGCGCCAAGCACCCCCCGGACGGCACCGTGCTCGTTGACGAGGCCGGCCGTGCGCACGCCCGCCTCATCGATGACCCGGAGGGCGGGGGCACGGCATGACCTGGGTTATCGACAATCTGGGGCTCATCTGGTCGCTGACGCTCGAGCACGTCGCACAGTGTGCGGTGCCGATTCTTCTCGGCTTCCTGCTCGCCCTTCCGGTCGGCTGGGTCGCACATCGCTACACGCGGGTGCGCGGCGTCGTGCTGAGCCTGGTCGGAGTCCTCTACGCGATACCGTCGTTCGGCCTCTTCGCGGTGCTCTCCAGCCTGTTCGGAATCGAGTACCTGTCACCCACCAACCTCGTGGTCGCGCTCACGATCTACGCTGTCGCGCTCATGACCCGATCCGTCGCGGACGCGTTCGACTCGGTCGACGACGATGCGCGGCAGGCGGCCACCGCCATCGGCTACAGCCGTGTGCGTCGCTTCTTCACCGTGGAGCTGCCGCTTGCAGGACCCGTGCTGCTTGCGGGGCTCCGGGTGGCGACCGTGTCGACAGTGGCGCTCGCCACGGTGGGCATCCTGATCGGCGTGGAGAACCTGGGATACCTGTTCACCAACGGATCACAGCGTCGCATCGTCGCCGAGGTTCTCGCCGGCGTGGTGGCCGTGGGGCTCATGGCCTGGGTGTTCGACCTCATCCTCGTGGGCCTCGGACGCCTCCTGCTGCCCTGGAACCGGTCCGCACCGCGCGTGGCGCGCACACGACGGGTGGTGGCAACAGCATGAACCTGTTCCTGGACGCCTTCGCCTGGATCTTCTCGCCCGATCGGCTGCAGGGTGCCGCGCTGTCGCTGCCCGCCAACATCGGCCTGCACCTCTGGTACACGCTGGTGAGCGTCGTCATCGCCGCGGTGATCGCGATCCCCCTCGGCTGGTGGATCGGCCACACCGGGCGCGGCCGCAACGTCGCCGTCGCGATCTCCGGCATGGCACGCGCCATTCCCTCGCTCGGACTCGTGATTCTGCTCGTGATGGTGATGGGCGTCGCATTGAAGGGACCGGCGGCGATCGTCGCCTTCGTCGTGCTCGCCATCCCGTCGATCCTCGCCGGTGCCTACTCCGGAATCGACGCGATCGATCGGCGAACCCTCGATGCGGCGCGCGCCGTGGGAATGAACTCGTGGCAGGTGCTGTTCCGAGTTGAAGTGCCCCTCAGTCTTCCGCTGTTGATCGGCGGCCTCCGTGCCGCTGCGCTGCAGGTCGTCGCCACGGTGGCCATCGCCGCCTATGTCGGTCTCGGTGGCATCGGGTTCTTCATCCTGCAAGGGATCCAGACTCGCAAGTTCGACCAGATCCTGGGTGCGTCCATCGTGGTGGTCGTGCTCGCTCTCGCCATCGACGCGGTGCTTGCCCTGCTGCAGCGCGTCGTCACACCTGCGGGTGTTCGCATCCGCCTGACACAGGCACGGGCCGCAGCTGCGGCCACCGCCTGACGCAAGACCCGACAGAAGCAGTTTCGAGAAATCGTCCAACAGATCGGAGCGATCATGAACCTCACACGACGATTCGCCCTCGCCGTCCTCACCGCGGCTGCTCTCGCCCTCGCGGGCTGCGCCTCCTCAGACCCGCTTGGCGGGTCCTCGTCGACGGGAACCGACTCCACCGGCTCCGCAGCACCCGCGGACACGATCGTGGTGGGCTCGCAGGCCTACTACTCGAACGAGATCATCGCGGAGATCTACGCCCAGGCGCTGGAGGGCGCCGGTAACACGGTGGAGCGCAAGTTCAACATCGGTCAGCGCGACGCGTACATGCCGGCTCTGGAAAGCGGCGAGGTGACTCTCTTCCCCGAGTACACCGGAAACCTGCTGCAGTGGCTGGACAAGAGCACCACCGCGACCGGTGATGATGACGTGTACGCAGCGCTCAAGGCCGCCATGCCGACCTCGCTTACGGTGCTGGATCAGGCGCCGGCAACGGATCAGGACTCGTACACGGTGACGGCGAAGTTCGCGTCGGAGCACTCGCTCACCACCATCGAGGACCTCGCGAAGGTGCCCGACCTCACCCTCGGTGGCCCGCCGGAGCTGCAGGAGCGCCCCTATGGTCCCAGCGGCCTGAAGTCGATCTACGGTGTGGACGTCACGTTCTCCCCGACGGCCGACACCACGGTGGATGAGCTCATCGCGGGCGGCATCCAGGTGGGCAACGTGTACACCGCCGACCCGCGCATCGCGACCGACGACCTCGTCGTGCTGCAGGACACGAAGAGCATGTTCCTTGCCTCTCACGTGGTTCCCGTGGTGAACAAGGACGTGGCCGACAAGGTGGCGGACACGATCAACGCGGTGAGCGCGAAGCTGACCGCGGACGCGCTGCGTGAGCTGAACAAGGAGAGCACGGTCGATCAGAAGTCCGCCCCGGACATCGCCAAGGCCTGGCTCGCCGACCAGGGTCTCGCCGGCTGATGACGTAACGAGGACCGCCCCGGTGCATCGCACCGGGGCGGTTCTGCGTGAGCGAGTCGTCAGACGCCTGCGAGGGCCTGATCGAGGTCGGCGATGATGTCCGCCACCTCTTCGAGGCCGATCGACAGACGCAGAGTGCCGTCGAAGACGCCCACGGCGGCGCGTTCCTCCGCGGTGCTGTGCACGTGGCTGGTGGTGGCCGGGTGCAGCACGAGCGAACGGACGTCGCCGAGGTGCGTCATGTGCGTGATCACGCCGACCGAGTTGATCACGTGTTCCGCGGCCGGGCGACCACCGCGAAGCGTGATGGTGAAGACGGATCCGGCTCCGCGCGGCAGGATGCGCTGTCCGAGTTCGTGGTCCGGGTGCGACGGCAGGCCCACATAGTCGACGCGCTCCACGGCAGGGTGCGCGTCCAACCAGGCGGCCACCTCGGCCGCCGCCGAGCTGTGAGCGCGAACGCGGACGGAGAGCGTCTCCGCGCCCTGACCGATGAGGAACGCATTCAGCGGGGAGATGGTGGGCCCCAGGCGCGAGGACACGACCTCGCGGGCGTAGGTGATGCGTGCGCTGCCGCCGGCACGCTCGGCGATGCTCGGCTCGCCGTGACGGCCCGCAGCGACCAGATGAGGGGAGCGGCCACCGTCACGCGCCGTGTCGAAGTGTCCGCCGTCGATGACCACACCGCCCAGCACCGAACCCTGTCCGGACAGGAATTTGCTCGCCGAGTGGATCACCAGGTCAGCGCCTTCCTCCAGGGGGCGGGACAGGTACGGCGTGGAGAAGGTGCTGTCCACGATCAGCGCGATGCCGAACTCGCGCGCCACTGACGACACCAACGGCACGTCCAGCAGCAGGTTCGTGGCGTTGGAGATCGTCTCGCCGATGAGTGCCACGGTGTTGGGCTGCACGGCATCGCGCCAGGCCTGTGGGTCTCGGATGTCGGAGACGAAGGTGGTGGAGATGCCGATGCGGGAGAGGAAGTCGAGGAACAGCCCGCGCGATCCTTCATAGATGTGGTCCGAACAGACCACATGATCGCCCGCGCCGGCGACTGCGAGAACAGCGGTCGACATGGCCGCCTGGCCCGAGGAGACCAGCAGCGCCTGCGTGCCTCCGTCCAGCGCGGCCAGCTTGCGCTCCACGGCGTCGATGGTCGGGTTGCCGATCCGGGTGTAGCCGAAGCCGGCGCCGGTGGAGAAGTGATCCTCGGCGTGCGCGAAGGAGTCGAAGGGGAAGCCGGCGGTCAGGTGAATCGGCACGGCGCGCGGCGTGGCCGTAGCGACGTCGGATCCGGCGTGTACCTGGCGGGTCGAGAACCCGTGCTGATCGCTCACTGGCGCTCCTTCTCATCGAGCGTGTCTCATCGCACGCACGCCCAGGATTCCAGGTGGCGCGCGCAGGGCGATCATCGTGTGACAGCGCGTGACACGAAATGACAGCTCGGCGTCACACGCGGCCGTCCTGCTGCGTTACGCGGGGCGGGGCCGTGCGGTCCGTCGCGGTGCACGGCGGTGGTAGCCTCAAAAGATGCGCGCGGGACTGCTTCTCCTTCTCCGCCGCGACGAGCCCTCGTTCTAGGCCTGCTCGTCGCGGAGCCGTTTCGTTGGGCCATCCGCCGATTCTGGAGAGACTGCAATGACCACCACTGACACCGCCCGTCCGCGGACTCTGGCCGAGAAGGTGTGGGATAACCACCTTGTCGTCGAGGGATCGAATGGCGAGCCGGACCTGATCTACATCGACCTGCACCTGGTGCACGAGGTGACGAGTCCGCAGGCCTTCGACGGCCTCCGCGCGGAGGGCCGTCCGCTGCGACGGCTGGACCTCACCATCGCCACCGAGGACCACAACACCCCGACGCTGGAGATCGACAAGCCGATCGCCGACCTCACCAGCCGCACGCAGATCGAGACGCTGCGCCGCAACGCCGCCGAGTTCGGCGTCCGCATCCACTCGCTGGGCGACGCGGAACAGGGCATCGTGCACGTGGTGGGTCCGCAGCTGGGGCTGACCATGCCGGGCATCACGGTGGTCTGCGGCGACTCACACACCTCCACGCATGGCGCCTTCGGAGCCATGGCCTTCGGCATCGGCACCAGCGAGGTCGAGCACGTCATGGCCACGCAGACGTTGCCGCTCAAGCCCTTCAAGACCATGGCGATCACCGTCGACGGCACGCTGAAGTCGGGTGTCACTGCGAAGGACATCATCCTCGCCGTGATCGCGAAGATCGGCACCGGCGGCGGTCAGGGCTACGTGCTGGAATTCCGTGGCTCCGCAATCCGCGCCCTCTCCATGGAGGGACGCATGACGATCTGCAACATGTCCATCGAGGCCGGCGCACGCGCCGGAATGGTGGCACCTGACGACACCACGTTCGCCTACCTCGAGGGGCGTCCGCACGCGCCGAAGGGCCAGGACTGGGACGACGCCGTCGCCTATTGGCGCACCCTCCCCACCGATGAGGGCGCCACGTTCGACGCCGAGGTCTTCATCGACGCCGACACCCTGGAGCCGTTCGTCACCTGGGGAACGAACCCCGGCCAGGGCGTCTCGCTGTCCGACGTTGTGCCCTCTCCCGAGGACTATGTCGACCCCAACGAGCGCGCCGCCGCCGAGCGCGCCCTGGAGTACATGGACCTCGCGCCGGGAACGAAGCTCAAGGACGTCCAGGTGGACGCCGTGTTCATGGGCTCGTGCACCAACAGCCGCATTGAGGATCTGCGTGCCTTCGCCTCGATCATCCAGGGGCAGAAGAAGGCGGACGGCGTCCGTGTGATGGTGGTCCCCGGATCCGCGCGCGTGCGTCTGGAAGCGGAGGCCGAGGGCATCGACAAGATCGTGACCGACTTCGGCGCCGAGTGGCGCTTCGCCGGCTGCTCGATGTGTCTGGGCATGAATCCCGACCAGCTGGCACCGGGCGAGCGCTGCGCGTCGACGTCCAACCGCAACTTCGAGGGCCGTCAGGGCAAGGGCGGGCGCACCCACCTGGTGTCGCCGCTCGTCGCCGCAGCCACCGCCATCCGCGGCACGCTGTCCAGCCCGAGTGATCTGCACACTGCAGGAGAGGTGGCCTGACATGGAGAAGTTCACGACCCATACCGGTATCGCTGCTCCGCTGAAGCGCTCGAACGTCGACACCGACCAGATCATCCCCGCCGTCTACCTGAAGCGCGTCACCAAGACCGGCTTCGAGGATGCGCTGTTCGCCGGCTGGCGACAGGACCCGGACTTCGTTCTCAACCAGCCCGCGTTCCAGGGCGCCTCGGTGCTCGTCGCCGGTCCCGACTTCGGCACCGGCTCCAGCCGGGAGCACGCCGTCTGGGCCCTGCGCGACTTCGGCTTCCGCGTGGTGCTCTCCCCGCGCTTCGCCGACATCTTCCGCGGCAACTCCGGCAAACAGGGTCTGCTCACCGGCATCATCTCGGAGGCCGACCTCGAGCAGCTGTGGGCGGCTATCGACGCGGATCCCGGCGTGTCCATCACGGTCGATCTGCAGGCCCGCACCGCGACACTGGGCGAGCTCACGGTTGCGTTCGAGATCGACGACTACACTGGTTGGCGGCTCTTGGAGGGGCTGGACGACATCGGTCTGACCCTCCGGAACGAACACAAGATCGCAGCCTACGAGGCGCGTCGCGAATCCTGGAAGCCGCGCACCCTACCGGTGCAGACGTCCCCCGCAGAGTAAGGCCACCGCATGAGCATCACCCTGAACGACATCACCGGAACCGGCGGAATCGCACCAGGGGCGGGGGAGGTCCTGTCCATTCGCGGCGGTCGTGCACTGTCGGGGCGCGTGTCTGTGAAGGGCGCCAAGAACCTCGTCACCAAGGCGATGGTGGCGGCGCTTCTCGGCAACACGGCGAGCACCCTGCGCGACGTTCCCGATATCAGCGACGTGGCCGTGGTCCGTTCGCTGCTGGAGGTGCACGGCGTGCACGTCGCCGAGGGTGATGAGCCGGGCTCGCTGTTCATGGACCCGCGTGACGTGGAGTCCGCGCACATGGAGGAGATCGACGCGTACGCCGGTTCCTCGCGCATCCCGATCCTGTTCTGCGGTCCGCTCCTGCACCGTCTCGGTGAGGCGTTCATCCCCGATCTGGGTGGCTGCCGCATCGGCGACCGCCCGATCGACTTCCACCTGGACGCGCTCCGCAAGTTCGGTGCCGTGGTGGAGAAGCTGCCGAGCGGCATCCGCCTGTCCGCACCGAACGGTCTGCACGGCGCCAACATCCACCTGCCGTACCCGAGCGTCGGCGCCACCGAGCAGGTGCTGCTGACCGCCGTGCGCGCTGATGGACAGACCGAGCTCAAGAACGCCGCCATCGAGCCGGAGATCATGGATCTGATCGCCGTGCTGCAGAAGATGGGCGCGATCATCTCCTACGAGCCGAACCGCGTCATCCTCATCGAGGGTGTGAAGGAGCTCAAGGGCTACGACCACCGTGCAATCTTCGACCGCAATGAGGCCGCGAGCTGGGCTGCCGCAGCGCTGGCCACCGATGGCGAGATCTACGTCGAGGGTGCGCGTCAGCAGGAGATGCTGACCTTCCTCAATGTGGTCCGCCGCATGAACGGCGACTTCGAGGTGCACGAGGACGGCATCACGTTCCGTCGCGGTGCCGGCACGATGCGCGGCGTGACTGTCGAGACCGACGTTCACCCCGGCTTCATGACCGACTGGCAGCAGCCGCTCATCGTGGCCCTGACGCAGGCCGAAGGTCAGTCGATCGTCCACGAGACCGTGTACGAGAACCGCTTCGGATTCACCGACGCTCTGGTCAAGATGGGTGCCGACATCGTCGTGCACCCGCACGGTCTGCAGGACGGCCCCCGCCGGGTGCCGCGGCGTCAGCTGGAGCAGGCCGCGGTCATCAACGGCTCGACCCGCCTCACCGGTGCCGACATCGTGGTTCCCGACCTGCGCGGTGGGTACAGCCACGTCATCGCGGCGCTGACCGCGACCGGTGAGTCCACGGTGCGCAACATCGGGATCATCCGCCGCGGATACGAGAAGCTCTTGCCGAAGCTGTCCGGCCTCGGTGCGGACTTCGACGTCATCGGCTGATCGCGTGCGCGCCACCGCGGAGAAGTCGCGTCCCAGCTGGTTCTGGCCGCTGGGAGCGATCGTCGTCCCGTTCATGAGCCTCCTCGCGAAGGTTCGCTTCATACACCCTGAGAAGCTGCCTCGTGAGGGCGCGTACGTCATGGTGGCCAACCACTATTCCGAGATCGATCCGCTGATCGTCGCGATGGGGGTCTGGCGTCTGGGCCGTGCGCCACGTTTCATGGCGAAGGAATCGCTGTTCCGCGTTCCGGTCTTGGGTTCCGCGCTGCGCGCAACCGGCATGGTTCCGGTGGCGCGCCGCTCGACATCGGCTTCCGCGAAGGAGACCCTCAAAGCGTCCAACGACATCGTCGAGCACGGCCGCGGCGTCATCGTGTACCCCGAGGGGACGCTCACCCGCGACCCGGAGCTCTGGCCGATGCGTGGCAAGACCGGGGCCGTTCGCCTGGCTCTGGACGCTGGACTTCCCGTCATCCCCGCAGTGCAGTGGGGGGCGCAGGAGATCATGCCGCGCTACGGAAAGCTGCGCCTGTTCCCGTGGCGCAAGCCCGTCACCATCGCCTTTGGCGACCCTATCGACCTCAGTGCCTATGCCGGTCGCGCGCATTCTCAGGCGGCACTGACTGAGGCCACCACGCTCGTGATGGACCGCCTGGCCGAGATGCTGGGTGAGCTGCGCGGCGAGACGCCCCCGGCCGAGCGCTGGAACCCGGCGAAGCACGATCAGAAGGAGACCGGCCGCTATGACGCCTAGGCCCTCCGTGCGCGCACCTCGCGTCGCGGTGGTCGGCGCGGGCAGCTGGGGCACGACCTTCGGCAAGGTTCTGGCCGATGCCGGTTCCGATGTGGTGATGTGGGCACGTCGGCCCGAGCAGGCCGAAGAGATCTCCCGAGCGAAGCGCAACAGCAAGTACCTGCCCGGCATCAACCTGCCGCGCAGCATGACAGCCAGCCCCGACCTGTCGACGGTGGTCGATGGGGCTGAGGCCGTCTTCCTCTCCGTCCCCAGCCAGTCGGCGCGTCAGAACCTCAAGGCGCTGAGGCCGCTGATCGGCAACCTGGACGTCCCGATCGTCAGCCTCATGAAGGGTGTCGAGAAGCAGTCCGGCATGCGGATGAGTCAGGTCATCGCGCAGGAGCTCCAGTGCGATCCCGACCGGATCGCGGTGGCCAGCGGCCCCAATCTCGCGCTGGAAATCGCCCGCGAGCAGCCCACGGCTGCCGTCGTCGCCTCCTCGTCACTGGAGACGGCTGCCGCGATCGCTCGCCTCGCCTCCAACCGCTACTTCCGTACGTTCACGAACACCGATGTCATCGGCACGGAGTTCGGCGGCGTGCTGAAGAACCTCATCGCGGTCGCCATCGGCATCGTCGACGGCGTGGGCTACGGCGAGAACACCAAAGCCTCGATCATCACCCGCGGTCTCGTGGAGATGACCGATTTCGCCGTGGCCTACGGCGCGCAGGCCGGTACGCTTCAGGGCCTCGCAGGGTTGGGCGACCTCATCGCCACCTGCCAGTCTCCGCTGAGCCGGAACAATACGGCCGGACGCCTGCTCGGGCAGGGGTACGGCTTTCAGGATGTCGTCACGCAGATGCAGCAGACCGCCGAAGGGCTCGCGTCCGTCGGCCCGGTGCTGCAGCTGGCGGCCGAGGTCGGCGTGGAGATGCCGATCGTACAACAGGTCAAGATGGTGCTGGATGGCACGATGCACCCCCGGGACATCGCCCCGCACCTGACCACCGACGACGACACCCCACAGGGGGAGAGGACGGACAATGGGCAAGCAGCGGGTGGTGGTGCTCTTCGGCGGGCGCTCCAGCGAGCATTCGATCAGTTCCGCCACGGCGGGCGGAGTGCTCCACGCGATTGACCGCGATCGGTTCGAGGTGATTCCGGTCGGGATCACGCCCGAGGGCGCGTTCGTGCTGGAGGAGGATCGCCCGGAGAAGTTCGCGATGCTCGCCGAAGCCATGCCCGAGGTGCGTGACAACGGCACCCGCGTGCTGTGGCCCGAGGCCGGCGGCGAGCGCGCGCTGCGCGTGCGTCAGGCGGATGGGTCGCTGTCCGAGCCGATGCCGATCGACGTGGTCCTGCCGATCCTGCACGGACCGCATGGCGAAGACGGCGCCATGCAGGGCTTCCTCGACATCCTCGGTCTCCCGTATGCCGGTTGCGGCGTGCTGGATTCTGCCGTGTGCATGGACAAGCACTTCATGAAGGTCGTGCTGCGCGGGGCGGGCGTTCCGGTCTCGCCCGGCTTCACCGTGACCGCCGCGGACTGGGCCTCCTCACCCGAGCACGTGCGCACGTCCGCCGCGCAGTACCCGCTGCCGTGGTTCGTGAAGCCTGCGCGCGCGGGCTCCAGCGTAGGTGTGTCCAAGGTGCACACCGCCGACGAGCTCGACGCCGCGCTGAGCGTGGCGTTCGCCGAGGACGACAAGGTCCTCATCGAGCAGGGAATCGTCGGTCGCGAGATCGAGGTGGCGGTGCTGAAGGGCATGCCCGGCGAGCCGTCGCGCGCATCGCTTCCCGGCGAGATCGTGCTCACCCGCGACTTCTACGACTTCGAGGGCAAGTACCTCGGCGGCGAAGGCGTCGATCTGGTCTGCCCGGCCGACCTGGATGAGCAGACCATGGCCCTGGTGCGCGAACTGGCGGTGCGCGCTTTCGACGCCGTCGACGGGCAGGGCCTTGCCCGTGTCGACTTCTTCGTGACGGCAGACGGCCCGATCGTGAACGAGCTCAACACGATGCCCGGCTTCACGCCGATCTCGATGTTCCCGCAGTGCTGGATCGCGACCGGCCTCAGTTACACGGATCTGCTCACCTATCTCGTCGACAACGCGCTCGCTCGCGCGTGACGTGAACTGACCTGTCGCAGATCTGCGACAGGTCTGCGACGGCCCCGCCACCACGTGTGGCGGGGCCGTTCCTAGTCTGAAGACATGAACCAGCAGTTGACCCCGATCCGCCCCGTGCCCGCTGCCGCAGCGGCGCCGACGAACACGCTGGCGGTGGTCGCCTTCGTCCTCTCTCTCCTCGGCTTCTCCCTGATTCCGGTGATCCTCGGACACCTCGCGCTCGGCCAGATCCGTCGACGCGGCGAAGGCGGAGCGGCGTTCGCCGTCATCGGTCTCGTGCTCGGCTATCTGGAGCTCATCGCCATCGTGATCCTGTTGGTCGTGGCGGCCGGGGGTATCCTGCTCGCGGTGACGTCCGCATGAGCGGGTCAGCTACGGTGAAGAACATGAGCGCGTTTCGGGGGAGACCACTACTGGGTGCCACGGTGCTCGTGGCGACGCTGGTGCTCGGCGGCTGCAGTGCCACGATCGCGCCAGATCCGAATGCCGTGGCTCCGGCGCAGAGCGCAGCGGGGGAGCACTCCGCAGCGGATTCCGGTTCGGCGAGTGACCCGCCCACCGACGAGCGGTCGGAAGGCCCTGATGTCGAGACCACGACCACGGATTCGGAGAGCGCATCCGCGGGGTCGGGCACCGGGTCCGTCACCGCCGCTGAGCACCGGGCCGCTGTGGCGAACACCGTGGACCAGCAGCTCGCCTGCGGCGGGGGGAATCTGGATATCACCGAGTTCGCCGTGCGAGTCGAGGTGACAGACGACTGCGACACCATCGTGGTGACGGGCAGCTCGGTGCTCGTGGTGGCGCAGAAGGTGAAGACGCTGGTGGTGGATGCGTTCTCGACCGACGCCCTCGTCGCGTCCGTCGATGCGATTCGCGTCACGAGCAAGGGCAGCTCCACCACGGTGCGCTGGGAGAGTGGCACCCCGTCGATCGAGGACGCCGGTTTCGCCTCTGATCTCCGCCTCAGCGAGTTCGTCCCGTGAGCGCGTCGGTCGTGGCGAGGAAGAAGTGAACGATGACTGAGCCCACCGTCCTGCTCGTGGACGATGAAGAGCCGATTCGGGCGACTCTGGCGCCGTACCTGGAGCGCAGCGGATTCCGCATCCGCACGGCTGCCGATGGCGAAGAAGCGCTGGCCGCCGTGATCGCGGAGCCGGTGGACATCATCGTGAGCGATGTGATCATGCCGCGCCGCGACGGCCGTTCGCTGCTGCGCGAGCTGCGCGGTCGTCGGGACTGGACGCCCTTCATCCTGCTCACCCGCGTCGATCAGGCATTCGAACGCTCTGCGGCGCTCGATGAAGGAGCCGATGACTACCTCGGCAAGCCGTTCGATCCGCCCGAGCTCGTGAGTCGTATCCGTGCCGTGCTGCGGCGGGCTCGGCCGGGTGAGCGCTCCCTCGCCTCCGCACAGGTGCTGCGGGCCGGTGAGCTGGAATTCGATCGCATCGCTCGGCGCGTTCGCCTGCGCGGACACGAGGTGGACCTCACGCCGCGCGCGACCACGCTGCTGGAGTACCTCATGAGCCACCCCGACGAACTACACACGCGGGATCGGCTGCTCACCACGCTCTGGGGATACGAGTTCGCGGTGACCACGCGGGCCATCGACCACCGCATCGCCGAAATCCGTCGCGTCCTCGGCGACGACCCTCAGGAGCCGCGATACGTGGAGACCGTGCAGGCCTCCGGGTATCGGTTCGTCGCGGCGGTGAGCGGATCATGAGTCGCACACGAGTCTGGTGGGCGCTGCTTCCCGTGGGTGTGGGAGCCATCGTCGCGCTCGTGCTCGTCGCGACACGGACGAACGCGACTCTGGTGCTGTCGCTGCCGTTCGCGACACTGGCTCTCTCGGCGGCTGTGCTGATCTCGCTGGTGTGGGCCGTCGTGACGCTGATCCAGCGCGGCCGCGTCATCGTCGCGGAGCGGGCGGTATCCGAGGCCGAGACCGCGTCGCGAGCGGAGCGCGCTCGGTTCCTTCGCCGTCTCGATCACGAGGTGAAGAATCCCGTCACGGCGATTCGCACGGGGCTCGCCACCGGCGATGCTGCGGCGCTGACGATCGCTCGCGTGCAATCGGAGCGTCTCAGCTCGCTGGTGTCTGATCTGGCGAAGCTCGCCGAGCTGGAGACCCGCCCGCTCGAGCGCGAGGCCGTCGACCTGGAGGTGCTCGCACGTGATGCAGTCGAGGCGGTGGCGGCCCGGTATCCCGAACGCAGCTATCGTGTCGAGTTCGCGCGAGTGCCGTGGCCGGTGCCCGCGGTCTCCGGCGATGCGGACCTGCTGGCCGTGGCGATCTACAATCTGGTCGGCAACGCCGCGAAGTACTCCGATCCCGGTGCGAGCATCGAGGTGCGCGGCACCGAGCATGACGGGGTCGTGACCGTGGAGGTCGCCGATACCGGGTGGGGTATCCCCGCGGACGAGGTCGACGGGATCTGGGATGACCTCGCCCGGGGGTCCAACGCACGCGCGGTCGAGGGGACCGGCCTCGGGCTCCCCGTGGTGCGCGTGATCGCGCGGCGACACGGCGGTGACGTTTCGCTGCGGTCGCAGCAGGGTCAGGGCACGCGGGTGGTCCTCACCGTACCCGTGCGGTGAAAACGCGTGTCCGATCCGCTCGCGCGATCGGGACGGGACCGGGGGCGAATCAGCTTGTCGGGCGTTCGGTGCAGGTCGCGAGCACGCGGGAGCCGAGCATCGGCTTCGCGAATCGATCCAGCACCTCGGTGGGGGACAGGCCATCAGTCCGAGACGAGATGAACAGCTGCACCGCAGGCTCCCGGCCGAACGTCGTCACCCGGTAGTGGTCCTTGTCGGTGGAATCCACCAGCCAGTCGATGCCCGCGATGGTCTGGCACGGCGTGGTGGAGGCCATCGGAACCTCCACACCACACGCCATCAGGATCTCCGCCTTCGAACCCCAGGCCGCTGTGGACTGCGCGTCGGTCCAGACCCGGGGGAGTCCGGCGATCGTGTCGTAAGAGCCGGTCTTGTTGAGCTGGGCCATCATCGCCGCGCACTGCGGGTCATCGGCGTTCGGCGCCGCCTGCATGGCGATCGTCTGAGAGCATCCCGTCAGTGAGAGGACGAGGGCTGCGGTAGCGAAGGACGCGCCGACGAGGGCGCCGATACGGCGGAGGAGGCTCACCCCTCCAGGCTAACCCGCCCGCCTCCGCGTCCGCCGCGTGCGCAGGCGGGGCGCTCGGGTAGCGTGGAGGGATGTCTGAGACCCCCGTTCGCGTCGCCGGCGCCCCCGATGCCGCGACTCCGATCTCGGCGGTTTCGGAGGGGGAGCTGCTGGCCTGGATCACGGACCGCGTGCCGGCGGTGCGATCCGACAGTGCGACCCGTCTCGGCATCGGCGACGATGCCGCGGTGCTCCGCTTCGGCGGCGACGCCGTGGTCACGACGGACACGCTCGTGCACGGTCCGGATTTCCGCATGGCCTGGTCTGATGCATCGTCGCTCGGCTGGAAGGCGGCGGCGGTGAACCTCGCCGACGTGGCCGCGATGGGCGCCCGCCCCACGGCCCTTCTCGTCGCGCTCGCGCTGCCCGCAGCGCTGCCTCTCGGCTGGGTCGGGGACTTCTACAACGGTCTCGTGAGCGCGTGCGTCCGGTTCGGCGACGACATCCAGGTGGCCGGCGGCGACGTGACGGTGTCGCCGACACTGACGATCGCTGTGACGGCGCTGGGCGACTTGCGTGGCGCACGCGCGGTGCTGCGCAGCGGCGCTCGCGCGGGCGATGTGGTCGCACTCGCCGGCGAGCAGGGACCCGCGGCTCGTGGTCTGCGCCTGCTGTTCGAGCGGTTCCGAGATGCGGATGGCACTCCGATCGGTGTGGACGACGCTCTCCTCACGGACGCGGAGCGTTTCGATCTGGGGCGTCAACTGCGACCGGAGCCTCCGGTGCGACTCGGCGAGCGGGCGGCGGCGGCCGGCGCGCACGCGCTGATGGATGTTTCGGACGGTCTGATGATGGATGCGCGACGGATGGCGCGCGCCTCTCGCGTGCGCATCGACGTGGAAACGGCGTTGTTGGGCGAGGATCCCGCGGCCGCGTTGGCCGGGGGAGAAGACCACACGCTGCTGGCGGCGTTCCCCGCCGACATCGCGCTGCCGGAGGGGTTCCGACGCATCGGTCGGGTGTATGGGGCACCCGTCGGGGAGGTCACCGTCGACGGCAACGCTTACGACGCCCGCGGTGGATGGGATCCCTACCAGGACTGGGACGCGGCGCAAGGCTAGTCACAGTCGCAGTTGCAGATATCTCCGCGAGCGTGTCGAAGACCGGGGGTGGTGTCAGACGGCCGCGGGCTCGCCCCACCAGACGGTGGTGTCGCCGTAAGTCTTGTCGCGCAGGGGGGACATGCCCGCTGCGGCCCAGTCCGGTGCCGGAGAGCGCTTCGCTCGCTCGACGATGACCACGGCATCGGGCGACAGCCGCGGTGCCAGCGCGGTGAGAACGTCGCCGATCTCGGCTTCGGTCACGTCGTAGGGCGGGTCGATGAACACCAGATCCCAGACCAGGGTGGTCGAGCGCAGGAACGGCAGCACGCCGCTCTGGTGGACGCGAGCGCTGACAGCGGTCGCCTTCGCCACGGCCGCAGCGTTGCGCGTTGCCACGCCTGCTGCGCCGCGGGCCTTCTCGACGAGGTCCACTGCGCTCGCACCGCGGCTCGCGGACTCGAGCCCGAGCGCGCCCGACCCGGCGTAGAGGTCGAGCACACGGGCATCCGCGATGAGATCGTGCGTTTCGAGACTGCCGAACAACGATTCGCGCACGCGGTCGCTGGTGGGTCGGGTTCCCGCATCGGGAACAGTCAGTCCGAGGCCTCGAGCCGCGCCCGCGATGATCCGTGTCACGGTCCCAGCCTATCCACGCCCGCGTCCCTCCCCGAGCGGCAGTGTCGGCGGGCGACAGTAGGCTGGACAGGTGCAGTTCGGCGTGGATACCAGCCTCGACACCGCGATCGGTGCGAAGACCGCTGGCGTGCTCGCGAAGGCGTTCGACATGCGCACCGTGGGCGATCTGATCGGCCATTATCCGCGTCGATACGCCAGCCATGGGGAGCTGACCCCCATTCGTTCCCTGCCTATCGGTGAGCAGGTGACCATCGTCGCCGAAGTGCGCAAGGCCTCCGAGCGTCAGATGCAGGCGCGCCGCGGATCACTCGTCGAGGTCGTCATCGGCGACGGCAACGGCGAGATGTCGCTCACCTTCTTCAACCAGAAGTGGCGACTGGGAGAGCTTCGTCCTGGCCGACGCGGGATCTTCGCGGGCAAGGTGGGCCTCTACAAGGGCGGGCTTCAGTTCGCCCATCCCGAGTACGAGCTGTTCGACGATGAGGCCTCGGTCGACGCCGCACGCTGGGCGAACACGCCCATTCCGATCTACCCGGCGACGGCCGCGCTGACCAGCTGGCAGATCCGGAAGACGATCGAGGCGGTGCTGGACAAACTCGGCCCGGTGCCCGATCCGTTACCAGCGGAGTTCGCGGCAGCGCACAAGTGCATCCCCGCGCGCGACGCGATCGAGGCCGTGCACCGCCCGGAGACGGTGTCGCAGGCTCATGTCGCTCGCCACACGCTTCGCATGCAGGAGGCGCTGCTGCTGCAGACGGCGCTGCTGCAGCAGCGCGCCGAGGTGCGCCGGCTCCACGCTGTGTCGCGGCCCGCCGGGTCGCTCCTGGAACGGTTCGACGCCGTCCTGCCCTACACGTTGACGCCAGATCAGGAGTCGGTGGGTGCGGTCATCGCCCAGGATCTTGTGGGCGAGTGGCCCATGAATCGGCTGGTGCAGGGTGAGGTCGGATCCGGAAAGACCCTGGTGGCGCTTCGTGCCATGCTGCAGGTGGCGCAGACGGGCGGCCAGTCCGCGCTGATCGCGCCGACGGAGGTGCTCGCAGCACAGCACCTGCGCTCGATCGCGAAGATGCTGGGTCCGCAGCTCGCTCCCGAGCTCATCCCGACCCTGCTCACCGGGCAGATGCCGGCCGCCGAGCGTCGCAAGGCAGCGCTGCGGGTGGCGGCGGGTCAGTCGCGAATCGTGGTGGGAACGCATGCGCTGCTGAGCGAGAGCACGACATTCGCCGAGCTCGGACTCGTGGTGGTGGACGAGCAGCACCGTTTCGGTGTGGAGCAGCGCGAGATGCTGCGTGCCAAGGGCACCGCGCCGCACGCGCTGGTGCTCACCGCCACCCCGATCCCGCGCACCGTGGCGATGACGGTGTTCGGGGATCTTGATGTCTCCACCATCCGCACCATGCCGGCGGGTCGCGCCGGGATCACCACGCATGTCGCGCCGCTGGCCGACAAGCCGAGCTGGTTCGGTCGGGTGTGGGAGCGCGCTGCCGAGGAGGTCGCGCAGGGGCGGCAGGTGTTCGTGGTCTGCGCCGCGATCGATGCCCAGAAGGAGCTGGTCGACGGCGAACTCCCGCCTCCGGTCGAGGGCGAGGCCACGGGGCCGCGCTGGGGCGTTGTCCAGGTGGCTGAGATGCTCGCCGTTCACCCGTCGTTCGCGGATCTTCGGGTCGCCGTGCTGCACGGGAAGATGCACTCGGAGGAGAAGGACTCGATCATGCGGGCGTACGCCGCCGGCGAGATCGACGTGCTGGTCGCCACCACCGTCATCGAGGTGGGCGTGGATGTTCCGAACGCGTCCACGATGATCATCCTCGAAGCGGATCGCTTCGGCGTCTCCCAGCTGCATCAGCTCCGCGGGCGCGTCGGGCGAGGCAGCGTGCCGGGCCTGTGCCTGCTTGTCACGGAGGCGGAAGACGCAACGCCCGCTCGGACGCGCGTCGAAGCCGTCGCAGCGACGCTCGACGGCTTCGAACTCGCCGAGGTCGACCTGGAGCTGCGTGGCGAAGGCGATGTGCTTGGCGACGCGCAGTCCGGTGCCCGTTCGTCGTTGAAGCTGCTGCGTGTGGTCAAGGACGCGGACACGATCGCCGTCGCGCGCGCGGAAGCCGAGCGGCTGTTGGAGGCTGATCCGACCCTTGCCACCCATCCTGCGCTGGCCGATGCGGTGGCGCGCCGGGTCACGCAGGCGGAACGCGCAGCGCTCGGCAAGAGCTGAGCCGAGTCCGTCGATCACCCCATAGGCTGTGAGCATGAACAGCAGGATCGCCGTCGTCCCCGGATCCTTCGACCCGCCCACGCTCGGTCATCTCGATGTGATCACCCGCGCCGCGGAACTGTATGACGAGCTGCACGTGCTCGTCGTGCACAACCCCGAGAAGCACGCCATGCTGCCGATCGCGCAGCGACTGAGCCTGCTGGAGCAGTCCATTCGCGACGCGGGGCTGGCGGGCAACATCGTCGTCGCGTCCTGGAGCATGGGTCTGCTGGTGGACTACTGCGCGGAGGTCAACGCCGGCGTGCTGGTGAAGGGCATCCGCTCGCAGGTCGACGTCGCGTATGAGACGCCGATGGCGATTGTGAACCGCGGCCTTGCCGGCGTCGAGACGGTGTTCCTGCTTCCCGACCCCGCCCACGCGCTCGTGTCCAGTTCCCTGGTACGTCAGGTGGCGGCGCTCGGTGGCGATGTGTCCGCGTATGTGCCGCCGGCCGTCGCCACATTCCTCGACACCGGTGCGCGCGACCTCTGAGCCGTGAGCGCACGGTAGACTGGTCGGTTGTGAAGACCACCCGACCCGGACCGTTCGCCCTCCCCGTGCGCGATATCGCGCACCAGCCGGGGGAGATGCGTGAGTTCACGCTCACCATTCCCGCCCCTGAGAAGTGGGGGGAGGGTCTGATGGCCGTCCCCGCGGGCGAGGAGCTGGATCTGGACGTGCGTCTGGAGTCCGTTCACGAGGGCATTCTCGTGACCGCGGACATCAGCACGAGCGTCGAGGGGGAGTGCAGTCGGTGCCTGACGGAGTTCACTCAGGGTGTCGAAGTCGAGTTCCAGGAGCTTTTCGCGTACTCTGGAGATGAAGAGACTGACTTCGAGGTTCAAGACAACCACGTGGATCTTGAAACTCCGGTCAGGGATGCGATTGTTCTGTCGTTTCCATTCCAGCCGGTGTGTCAGCCGGATTGCCCCGGTCTTGATCCGGCCACGGGCGAGCGGTTGGCAACTGCGTCGGCGGAAGACTCCTCAGCCCCTGTCGATCCCCGATGGGCTGCGCTTCAAGGACTCACAGACCAGGCGGCCGGAACGACCAGTTCCGAGCTGCGCAACACGGAAGAGAGCTAGTCATGGCAGGTAACCCCCCGAAGCGGAAGGTCTCCCGCTCCAACACCCGTTCGCGTCGCGCGCAGTGGAAGGCCGAGGCCCCCACGCTCGTCAAGACGGTTGAGAACGGCAAGGTCGTTTACAGCCGTCCGCACCAGGCGAAGGTCGTCACCGACTCGCAGGGCACGGAGCTGTTCCTGGAGTACAAGGGCCGCAAGGTCGCTGACATCTGAGACACCTCACCGCGGGAAGCACAGTGACTGAACTGACCGCATTGATGCAGAAGCTCGGCGTCGTCATCGACGCCGAGCTTCTGTCACTTGCGCTGACACATCGCTCGTACGCGTACGAGAGCGGGGGCATCCCGCACAACGAACGTCTGGAGTTCCTGGGTGACTCCGTGCTGGGTCAGGCGACGACCGTACTGCTGTACACGCGCCACCCCGACCTTGACGAGGGCTCCCTGGCGAAGCGACGCGCAAGCGTCGTCTCGACGGTGGCTCTCGCGGAGGCCGCACGCACGCTGGGCATCGGCGAGTTCTTGAAGCTCGGCCGAGGTGAGGAGCAGACCGGCGGGCGCGACAAGGACTCGATCCTCGCCGACACGACTGAGGCCATCATCGGTGCCACCTACCTGTCCGCGGGTCCCGATGACGCAACCGCTCTGGTGCATCGCATCATCGAGCCGCTGCTGGCGGACCCGGAGCGGTACGGCGCAGCCGTGGACCCGAAGACCGCGCTTCAGGAAGTCGCCGCGAAGCTGGGAATGACGGCTCCGGTGTACAGCATCGAGGCCGAGGGTCCCGATCACGATCGGCGCTTCACGGCGACGGTGTGCGTCGATGACGTCTGCACCACGGGTATCGGGACCAGCAAGAAGACGGCCGAGATGGCGGCGGCTCTGGCCGCGTGGCACGTGCTCAACGAGCGTGCCTGAACTCCCCGAGGTCGAGGTCGTTCGTGCCGGTCTGGCACCGGCGCTCACGGGTGCCGTCATCACGGGTGTCTCGGTGCTTGATGATCGGGCGCTCACGCGACACGTCGGCAACGCCGCCTCCTTCGAAGCGGAGCTGTCCGGCACCACCGTGATCGGTGTTGCGCGGCGTGGCAAGTTCCTCTGGTTCCCGCTGACGTCCGGTCGGGCGGTGGTCGGGCACCTCGGAATGAGCGGGCAGATGCTGCTTCGTGAACCCGGCGCGGTTCCGGAACGCCACGAGCGGGTGCGTCTGATCGTCGATCACCCGGAACACGGCGAGCTTGCCGTGGTCTTCGCCGATCAGCGCACGTTTGGGTCGCTGGCCATCGATGAGCTGATCCCCACGGCTGACACGCTGCCGGCCGGGTGGGGAACGACGACCGCCCTGATCCCCACGCAGGTATCGCACATCGCACGCGACCCGATGGACGAGGCGTTCGCCCTTGCCCCCGTCCGGGCGCGGCTGGCGCGCACCGACTCGGCCATCAAACGTGTCCTGCTGGACCAGGGCATGGTCAGCGGCATCGGCAACATCTACGCCGACGAATCGCTCTGGGCAGCGCGGATCCACCCCGAGACACCCGCGAGCAGGCTGTCGACGCGAGCCGTGAACCGGCTCTTCGCCGAGGTCCGCGTGGTCTTGGAGAAGGCGCTGGCCGAAGGTGGCACGAGCTTCGACGCGCAGTACGTGAACGTGAACGGCCAAGCCGGTTACTTCGCGCACTCCCTAAATGCCTATGGCCGTACCGACCAGGCATGTGCACGATGTGGATCACCCATCCGCCGAGCGAAGTTCATGAACCGATCCTCGTTCTTCTGTCCTCAGTGTCAGCGCAAGCGCTCTTCGTAGTCACACGAAGTTCCCCAAGGTCGCGGTGCTCGTCCAGGCCGTCCCGCACGCGGAGCCCCCAGGCTTCAGCCGATACCCGCCTGCTGTGCAGAAACCACCGCCGACCCGTGATTGACACCGTGGGACTCGGGGACATCCCGCCGATCGTGGGACGGGGCCATCCTGACGCCCACCGTATTCGAGTGGTCCATCGACCCCGAGTGCTCGCTCGGCCGCTGACGCGCGGGCAGCACGAAGGGGCAGGGGTTGCGTGGTTCCCGCCTCCTCGCGCGCGTGGTACTTGCTCAGCCCAGGAGTTGCGCCAACAGTGTTTCGATGCGGCCCTTGATCTCGTCGCGGATGGGCCGCACTGACTCGATGCCCTGCCCTGCCGGGTCGTCGAGCTTCCAGTCCTCGTACCGCTTGCCCGGGAAGAACGGGCATGCGTCGCCGCAGCCCATCGTGATCACGACGTCGGAGGCTTGCACCGCCTCGGTGGTGAGCACCTTCGGCTGCTCTGCGGTGATGTCGATGCCGACCTCGTGCATCGCCTCGACGGCGACGGGGTTGATCTGGTCGGCGGGCATCGACCCGGCGGAGCGGACGTCGACACGGTCGCCGGCGAGCTCCCGGAGCCAGCCGGCTGCCATCTGGGAGCGACCGGCGTTGTGGACGCAGACGAAGAGGACGGAGGGTTTCTGGTCGGTCATGGCTGGTTCCTTCAATCAGTGAGCGTGGCGAGGAGCTCGCGGACGCGGCTCTCGATGTCATGGTGGATCGCGGCGACGCCCTCGGGCGAGGCCAGTGCGGGGTCACCTACGGCCCAGTCCTCGTAGCGGACGCCGGGGATGATCGGGCAGACGTCGCCGCAGCCCATCGTGACCACCACGTCCGCGGCGCGCACCGCGTCATCGGTCAATGGCTTCGGGAAGGCTGAGTCAGCCTCCTGCGCGCCGTCGATCTCGACGAGCAGCGACCTCACGTGCGGGTGCACATCCACCGCGGGCGTCGACCCGGCGGAGCGGGCGACGACCTTGCCCCCGGCGAGCTGGTTCACGATTGCCGCGGCGAGCTGAGATCGGCCGGCGTTCGCGACGCACACGAACAGCACCTGCGGCACTCCCGCGCTGCGGTCACGAGTCAGATCAGCCAGGCGCTGCCGGGCGAACCGTTCGATGAGCGCGATCATGTGCTGCGTCAGCTTCCCCGACCGCACCAGGCCCGCGGAGGACTCGCGCACGATCGCCACCACCAGGTCCCGGTTCAGGCATGTCAGCTCGTCCGCGAGCTCGTCCGCCAGTCGGGTCACGCGCGCGTCCATCGTCCGCAGCGCTTCGACCCGCTCGGCGTCATCCTCCACCGTGTCGAGCGTCGCCGCAGGGGCGAACGCATCCAGGAGCGCGGTGACCGCTCCGCGACGGGCCGGTGCGATGCGGTAGTACACCCAGGTGCCGCGGCGCTCCGAGAGCAGCATGCCGGTCTCCTTGAGCACCTTCAGATGGTGGGAGATCGTCGGCTGCGACACCTCGGAGAGCTCGGCGAGATCGCACACGCACGCCTCACCCCGCGGGTCGGTCGCGATGGCGGAGAGCATCCGCAGCCGCAGTGGGTCGGCGATCGCCTTCAACGCGCCGGCGACTGTCGTCGCTGCACCGACGCCCATCGCATGGCTCGCGGTCGGCACGCAGGCCTCGAGGGTCGTGCTCATGATGCGATCCGTTCGTGGGGGTCGGTGTGGAACCAGGCGCGGGCGGCCCAGAGCGATACGTAGACGAGGCCGACGAGCACGGGCACCTCGATCAGGGGACCGACGACTCCGGCGAGGGCCTGCCCGGAGGCCGCGCCGAAGGTGCCGATCGCGACGGCGATGGCGAGCTCGAAGTTGTTGCCCGCCGCGGTGAACGCGAGCGTCGTCGACCGTGCGTAACCGAGGCCCAGACCCTTGCCGAGCAGCAGACCCGTGAACCACATCAGACCGAAGTAGACCAGCAGCGGCAGCGCGATGCGCGCCACGTCGAGGGGCTTCGCCAGCACCGCGTCGCCCTGCAGCGCGAACAGCAGCACGATCGTGAACAGCAGCCCGTACAGCGTCCATGGTCCGACCGTGGGGAGGAACTTCTCCTCATACCAGGCGCGGCCACGGCGCTTCTCGCCCATCCATCGCGATGCGAAGCCCGCCACCAGCGGCACACCGAGGAAGACGAGCACATTCAGCGCGATCTGCCAGACGGAGACCTCCAGGCCCTGCACGTTCAGGCCCAGCCAGCCGGGCAGCACCGTGAGATAGAACCACCCCAGCACCGAGAACATCACGACCTGGAAGACCGAGTTGATCGCGACGAGCACGGCCGTAGCTTCGCGGTCGCCGCAGGCCAGGTCATTCCAGATCACGACCATCGCGATGCACCGCGCCAGGCCGACGACGATCAGCCCCGTCCGGTACTCCGGCAGGTCTGGCAGGAACAGCCAGGCCAGGGCGAACATCACCGCGGGGCCCGCCAGCCAGTTCAGCGCCAGCGACGAGACCAGCAGCTTCTTGTCCCCGGTGACGGCCGCGACCCTGTCGTAGCGCACCTTCGCGAGCACCGGATACATCATCACCAGCAGGCCCAGCCCGATGGGGACCGAGATCCCTCCGATCTCCATCGCGGACAGCGCGCCGGAGAGCGCCGGTACGAACCGGCCCAGGAGCAGGCCCGCGACCATGGCGAGACCGATCCACAGCGGCAGCCACCGGTCGAGCGGGGAGAGCCGCTTCGAGGCGGTATGGGACAGGGTGTCGGTCATGCGAGCAGTTCCTCGATCTTCGCCGCGTGGATGGGCTTTGGGTGCGCGCCGATCAGCACGTCCACGCGCTTCCCGTGCCAGGAGAAGCTGAGAGTCGGGATCGAGGTATAGCGTCGGTCAGCGTGGGTTGATTCGACATGCTTCTATATTGAAGTTCTTCTATTCAGCCTGCAACCTCAGGCCGGACGCGTCATCGAACGTTCACTCTCGTGCGGGTGCCGAGTCCCGCCTCGCAGAACGCTTCAGCCGACGATGTCGGCGTCGGCGGTAAGCGTGCGTGTCAGAGATTGATGGCGACCACGGTGATGAGCGTCACGATGACGACGATCGCGAGGCCGGCACCGCAGCCGATTGCCAGCAGCGGGCCGTAGCCCAGACGTGAGGTCTGCGCGCCGGACTGCTGGGCCGCGGCGATGAACTCAGGACCGCCGCGCCGCTGGAACGCGTAGGCGCTGCCGGCCACGTTGACCCCACGGGCGAGGTCGACGCCCATCTCGAATCGCGGTTTGTCCAGGATGTCGGCCATTCCACCGGCGATGCCGTACTGAATGCTCCTGCGGACGGTGCGCGGGTTTGCGAGCAGCGGGTAACTCTGACCGCGGACGACCAGCGTGATGCGCTGAGCGGCGGACTTCACCGTCACTTCGTGGGCGGGCACGCTGAAGTGCTGCCTCCAGCCCGACGGGGAAGCCACCCAGAGCGACACGAAACCATCGGCGATGATGGCTCTCGCCGGCACGTACTGGCCGGTGGCGTTGTCGCCCAGTGCCGCATCGAACTGCGCGTAGGGTGCGTGGTTGGGAAAGCTCATGATCGTCCCACACTACGACAGGCGCTGATGAGCTTCGACGACCACGCCCACAGAGGGAGAGACGCCGCCCGAATCGAACCCGGGCGGCGTCTTTCCATCGTGCTCTGACCGCTTACAGTGTCTTCGTGTCGATGACGAAGCGGTAGCGGACGTCAGCGGAGAGCACGCGCTCCCAGGCGTCGTTGATCTGATCGGCGGAGACCAGCTCGGTCTCGGGGTGGATGCCGTTCTCGGCGCAGAAGTCGAGCATCTCCTGGATCTCGGTGATGCTGCCCGTCGTGGAGCCCGCGAGCGAGCGGCGCGCCGGGATGAGAGAGAAGGCCGGGACGCTGAACGGCTCGGCCGGAGCGCCGACGACCACCAGCGTCCCGTCCACATCGAGCAGGGCGAGGTAGGCCCGGATGTCGATGCCCGCCGATACGGTGTTGATGATCAGATCGAGGCCACCGCGCAGTTCGCGCATCGCCTCGCGGTCGGTTGTGTCGACGTAGCGGTGTGCACCGAAGTCGAGAGCGTCGTCGCGCTTCGCGGTTCCGCGGGAGAGGACGGTGACGTCGGCACCGAGCGCGGCGGCGAACTTCACGCCCATGTGCCCGAGCCCGCCCATGCCGACGACGCCTACCCGCGTACCGGGACCGACGTTCCAGTGACGCAGCGGCGAATAGGTGGTGATGCCGGCGCACAACAGAGGCGCGGTCTTCGCGGGATCGAGGCCGGCGGGGATTGCGAGCACGTAGTCCTCGTTCGTGACAACCGCCTGCGAGTACCCGCCCTGAGTGATCGTGCCGTCTGCGGGATCGATGCTGTTGTAGGTCTGGGTGTTTCCGTTGAGGCAGTACTGGTCATGTCCCTGCTGACACTGCGCGCACTCGCCGCACGAGTTGGACTGGCACCCGACACCCACCAGGTCGCCGACACGGTGACGCGTGACGGCGCTGCCCACCGCCGCCACATGGCCGACGATCTCGTGCCCCACGACCTGCGGATAGGTGATGGGACCCCAGTCGCCGCGGATGGTGTGGATATCGGAGTGACAGATTCCGGCGTAATCGATGTCGATGAGCACATCATGCGGGCCGACCTCGCGGCGCTCGATGGTCAGTGCAACGAGAGGGCTGGTGGCATCGAGCGCACCATAGGCCTTCACTGTGGTTGTCGTCATGACTCCATTCTTCTGCCACCGCACCGCTTTGTGGCCAACGCGGTGCGAAGAGCCGCCCGTGATCGCGGTGAAAGGGCGAAAACACACCCCGCAGCCGTCTCCGCGGTGTGTTTTCAATCTTCCACCGGCGCTGCTCGACCGGAGCCGCGCGATCAGCTTCGGGGGAGTGGAACGGTAAGCGTGGCGAACCAGTCCCGAATGGCCTGTCGCTCGCCATCACCGCAGACGTAGCCGTACCCGACGGTCGTGTTGTCGTACCACAGCGACCACTGGTCGAAGTAAGCCAGGGAGTAGCAATCGGCCATCTTCTCGCGGCTTCCTTCGAAGTACCCCTCGGCAAGAAGGCGGTCGCTCTCCCCGCTGTAGTTCTCGTGCCGATACGCATCGGCGCCCTGGTAGACATGCGCCAGTTCGTGCACCGTGACCATCTGAACCATCCACTCGTTCGCGAATTGGTCGCCGGGCATCAGATGAACCGTGAGCAGATCGTCGCCGTTCACGCATCCGAGGGTGCGCCACTCGTCCGTGATGGTGAGCGCGCAAGCATCGGCGGCATCCCACCGGATATCGATGAACCCGTTACCGGCGCGGTCCACGAGGTCTTCGGCGATCGTGCCGCTGTCGTTATTGCGCCGCCCGGCTGCCGCATCGACGCGCTGCTGCAGGTCCTTCCGCTGCTGTGCGGCCTGCGCAACCAGGGACGCCGCATCGACACTGGTGAGGGCAGGATCCGCCGCCTGCCGCTCCAATCGGTGGAAGTCGTTGGGGCGAGCGACGAGTGCCGCGACCGGGTTGCCGTCGACGGCGGGATACAGAGCGTAGTACGCGTCGCGCTCGGCGGCGAAGGCCGCCAGCTGCTGCGCCAGCGCAGCGGCTTCCGGATCGATCGTCGGGGTAGGCGTGGGTGTGGGATTCGGTGGCGTCGTGATCACCGGGGCAGCGCTCGGACGCGAACCCGTGGCAGAGATCGCGCCACCCAGTCCGCTCAGCACGACGACGAGCGCGATCACGACTCCGATGACGCCGAGACAGCCGCACCCGGCGAACCAGCATCCCCGCCGGGAGCGCGGGGGCGGTGCGGGATATCCCGCCAGACCCGGAGGCGGCGCGTAGGGCCCGCGCGGGGCGAATGGCGCGGACGGCGCGATCCGCCGCGGCACATACGGGGGAGTGCGCGAAGCCTGGCGCCCGGACGGCCGAGCCGGACCGGGCGTGCCTGGAACCCGGGTGCCCGGGACTCCTGTGCCCGGAACTCCTGTGCCCGCAACCGGCGTGTTCGAGAAGGGCGTGCGCGGAACTCCTGTGCCTGGACCGCCTCTGCTTGGAACCGGTGTGCCCGGCCCGTGCGCGGGCGACACGGGTGCGGCAGGACCACGGCGGTGGGCACCAGGTGCGTCCGACTCCTGCGCGAGACCGGGGCGTGACACTGCTGCCGGGTTCACGGACGCGATCCACTGACGCAACGGCGGATGCGTCGCGGGGTTGCGCACGATGATCGTGTGCAGATCCCAGCGACGCGTCGCGATGTTCGCGAGCTGTTGCGGCGGCGTCCGCGGATCCTCCGCGGCGCGCCGATCGTGATCAGCCGTCATACTTCCCCCTTCCCACATGCTACGACGACGCCCGCTCCAGGGACCAGCGACGGAGCGCCACGGCCGGCCCGGAGCGCATCGCTATGCTGAGGCCATGAAGGGTTGGGGTCGTCGCGTCCTGCTCGTGCTGTTCTGGATCAGTGCAGGAGCGCTTGTTGCCAGTGGCATCTCGCTTGCGCTCGGCGAGGGCCTGGGGACAATAGCGCCCTTCGTGGTGGGGATAATCGGTATCAGCTTCATCGGCCCGCTGGCGCTCATCGCGGGCGCCAAGACGACAGCAGGGCTGAGTATCGCGGAGGCCATGAAGGCGAAGCCTGGGGAACCCGCCCCCGCCGACGCACCGCGGATGATCGGACGAATCGAGTCCCTGCGCGAGGCGGGCGTCACCGTGCGGAACTTCCACCATCTGTTCGAGATCGTGGTGACGACCTTCCCGCGCACGGGGCGGCCGAAGCGGGAGACGATCTCCCAGTTCATCACCCTGGGTGACCTGCCGAATCTGGCGAACGGAACGTATGTGGTCATCGCGGCCTCAGAATCGCGGCTCGTCATTGATCTGAGTCCCGGCCCGCAGTGGGCGGACGCCCTGCGAGCCGCACCGCAGCAGTACGGACGCATGCCCGCGGCGGCCGAAGAGCCTTCGACGCCCGTCACGGTGACGATCCCCGATGCCCGACTCATGAAACCGGCGCGTCGCGCCCTCAACATCACCATCGTCCTGGTCTGTGTGGTGACCGGCGCGACCGGATCTCTCCTCTACGCGTTCAACGGCGCCGACCGACTGAGCGCAACCGTCGGCGAGCTGCCCGCGCGGTGGTCGGGACAGGTTCACGGGCTGTGGGATTCCGCTCGCCTGCCTCTGGATCTAGCTGACCTGCAGGATCAGATCGGCGATCGCGAACTCGAGCACCTCATCGTCTTCGCCGACTTCATCTCCCTGGGTGTGCACAGTGAATCCGATCCGATCGGAATTGACACGTATGCGCTGCGCAATGGGCGGCTGGATGAGCCCTGGGCGTCCACAGCGAGCGACTACGCCCAGCCGTTCACTGTCGCGGACATCGACGCGGCACTCGTTCGGGACGTGACCCAGCGCATTTACCGAGAGACGCCGGGTGCCGAGATCAGCGATGTGTACGTGCGCAAGTCCAACGGGCTTTTCCAATTGAGCGTTTCGATCGAGGGGAAGTACGAGGACACGTCACGCGTGTTCGACGCGACGACAGGCGAAGAGATCCCGCAGGACTGAGCCCGTCGTCGCGTCGGTCACGGCGTCAGCCGCTTCTGCCAGGCACCGATGTAGCCGGCGGGAACGAAGCCGAGCTCCTCATTGATGGAGAGCATCGGTCGATTCTCCTCGGCATTCCAGGTGAGGATCCGTGTCGACTTAGGGTTGCGCTCCCGCCACCGGAGGATGCCGGCGGTCTTCACGAGCATGCCGAGGCGGTGCCCGCGGTGCTCACCGTGCACCAGGGTGTCGCCCTGGAACGTCGTGCTGGCCGGATCCGACATCTCGCGAGCAAGCACGTTGAACGCGACGAGCTCGCCGGATGCGATGTGCCGCGCCACGGTGATCTGCGTGTGATCGCCGGAGGCGGCTCGGCGCTCGTCGCGCTGAATGACGCGCTCGGCGGTCCACTTCTCCGGGACGAGTTCCAGCGCGGCCGTCGGGATGTCAGTGGACATCCGCTCGTACAGCCGAGCCATCGGCTCGAGATACTCCGCCGGAGTGGCGTCATCCCAGGCCAGCACCTCGTAGCCCTCAGCCGCTGCGGCGGCTCGTCCCTGATGCTCGCGTACCGGTGAGAGATCTGCGGTCAGATCGAACGTGCTCTTACGCTCCACCTGCTCGAAGCTCCAGCCGCGGCCCGCGAGGAAACGCGCGATGTGATCTTCCGGGATCGTTCCGAACCCGGTCGGCGGTGACAGCCGCGGTAGGGCCGGATCCGGAAGATGCTCAGCCTCGCCGATCAGCGTGAGTCGGCCGAGGCTGCGCGCCTCGTCCTCGATCACCCGCAGCGCGAGGGTTCCGATTCCCTTGCTCTCGTACTCGGGCAGCACCAGGATCTCCGCGTAGGAGGACGTGGCTCCCTCCTCCAACGGGGCATGCATGCGGGCGATGCCCACCGGGCGACCACCCAGCTCGCACAGCCAGAGGCGGTGGAGCTGGGTGGTGCCGGTGAACTCCTGGAGGAACGCCGCGGCAGTGGGGTCCTCCTCACTCGTTCCGGAGGGAATCGAGTACACCGTGTTGCGAAGCGCGGTCGCGGCTTCGATGTCGGCCGTGACCGTGGTGTCGTCCGGTGCGATGGGAATCTGTCGGATGGTGGTCATGTCTACTCCTTATCGGATGATCGAGCCGAAGACGATGGCGCGCTGGACGCTCAGTTCGTGCTGCTCGCGGACAGTGTCGCGATCCTCGCCAGGGCGGCGAGTGACCTTCGGCCGCTCGGCACGCAGAATCAGCCAGAGACCGATCCGCAGCGTGATCCGGTCGAACAGGCCGAGACGAGCCAGGCGCTGCGGCGTCGGCAGCTGTTGAGGGGGGTGGGTCAGGCCCTGAGGCCTGGTGAGAACAGTGTTCACGATGGTGACCTTCGTTAGATATGCGCGCGGCGCGTGCCGAAGCGCGATGCATGAGGATGCGGGTGAGTCGATGACTCGACGGGCGGCGAGGAGCCGGACACCGCGATCGGGCGTCGCACGGGCGGCGTCTCGAAAGACGGCGCACCAGAGGATGCGTAGATCGACGCGATGTCGGAAGGGGCGAACGGAGGAGCGGTGCTCTACTCCGGGCTGGCGCTGCTACGCCCCGACGTGACCGGGATCACGACGAAGGGATGCGTTGATTCCTGCAGCGCAGCGAGCAAAGTCACCTGCAGTGGCGGGACGGTTCTTCATGAACATGGCATCCTCCTTTCGTCGTTCGGGTAGCGACGCTAGCGCGAAATCGCGAACGAAGTCAACATTCCGGGCGTGTCGCGGCGTGTCGCGCCTCCCCAGCCGTCGTGCGGGCATCCGGTAACGTGGGCAGGTAAGTCAACGGCCAGGAGGGCACGGATGCACCTGAAGAGCCTCACGCTCAAGGGGTTCAAGTCGTTCGCCCAACCCACCACCTTCGCCCTCGAGCCGGGGGTCACCGCCATCGTCGGTCCGAACGGCTCCGGAAAATCCAACGTGGTCGACGCTCTCGCCTGGGTCATGGGGGAGCAGGGTGCGAAGACCCTCCGCGGCGGGAAGATGGAGGACGTCATCTTCGCCGGCACCTCCACGCGCGGCCCACTGGGGCGCGCGGAAGTGGCCCTCACTATCGACAACGCGGATGGCGCGCTGCCGATCGAGTACAGCGAGGTCACCATCTCTCGCACGCTGTTTCGCAACGGCAGCAGCGAATACGCGATCAACGGTGAGTCCGTGCGGCTGCTGGATGTGCAGGAGCTGCTGAGCGATTCCGGTCTCGGCCGAGAGATGCACGTGATCGTCGGGCAGGGGCGGCTCGACACCGTCCTGCAGGCGACGCCCGAAGATCGGCGCGGGTTCATCGAGGAGGCCGCGGGAATCCTGAAGCATCGTCGCCGCAAGGAGAAGACCCTCCGCAAACTCGACGCGATGGAGGCGAACCTGACGCGGCTCAGCGATCTCGCGGGTGAGATCCGTCGGCAATTGAAGCCGCTCGGGAAGCAGGCGGAGATCGCGCGCGAGGCCGCGACGATCGCCGCCGTCGTGCGTGACGCGAAGGCACGACTGTTCGCCGACGATCTGGTGACCTTGCGCACCGCACTGGCTGACGCGGCGCGTAACGAGCAGGAGCGTCACGCCGAGCGCGCGCTGCTGCAGGATCAGGCCGCGGGCTTGCGCGCTCGAATGGATGTGCTGGAGAAGCAGCAGAGCACCGTCGAGGTCGACGCCGCTCGCAGCGTGCTGTTCGGTCTTGAGCAGGCGCAGGAACGGCTGCGGAGTCTGTTCACTCTCGCGAATCAGCGGCTGGCGCTGCTGGGATCCGATGACGATGTGCAGCCGGGTGTGACTGTCACGCAGACAGACATCGACGAGGCACGATCGCAGATCGACGAGATCGCGGCGGGCCTGGGCGATGCCCGCGATGCTGCGACCGCAGCCGCTGCTGAGGTCGTCCGGGCGCGCGGAGAGCTGGACGCGCTCGACCTGGAGATCGCCGAGCAGAGCGCCCTGGTCAGTGAGCACGATATGCGGATCACCAAGCTCCGTGGCCAGGCGGAGGCAGCGGCTTCAGCCCTGGCCGCGGTGCGCGGGGCGGTGCTTCGTCAGCAGAATGCCTGGGATGCTGCCGATGCTCGTCGGATCGAGGCGGTTGAGGCCGCCGAGCTGCTGGCCGATCAGGAGGCACCCGACGGAACGACGGCGTCTCACACGGAGACGTACGAGCGCGCACAGCGTGAGGTCACCGCCGCCGAGAGTGAAGTCGAGGGCATTCGTGAGCGCCTGCACGCGGCGGAGCGCGAGGCTGAAGCGCTGACCGCGAAATCGTCCGCCCTGAGCTCCGCGCTCGCCGCGCGCAATGCCGCCGGCGGGCTGGCGGAGTCTGCGGGGGAGGGTGTTCGCGGGTTGGTATCCGACGCCATCAGCGTCACCGCCGGCTACGAGTCGGCCGTGGCCGCCGTTCTGGGACCTCTCGCCGAGGGCCTTCTGGTCGAATCTCGAACCGACGCTCTGCGGGTGGCGGAATCCGTGCGCGCTGATGATCTCGGTGTTGTGGACATCGCCATCGCTGATGCTGCGGTGCCCGCCGCGGATCTGCCCACTGTGCCCGCAACAGTGCCGGCCACCGCCGTTGTCACCGCACCCGCGGGAATTCTCGGAGTTCTGCGCAGCGTCCTCATCGCCGACGATCTGGACGCCGCCGTGGCCGCAGCACCAGCCCTCGCCGATCTCGACCTGCCGGTCACGATCGTCACCCGTGCCGGCGAGGTGTGGACGCCGTTCACCCTCCGTGCCGGCTCGGGTCAGACGAGCCGGCTGGAGCTCGCCGCCGAACGTGACGCTGCCGTGGAACGCCTCGCCGAGGTCCGCGTGATCGTCGACAGCCTCAGCGACGCACGAGAAGACGCCCTCGATGTCCTGGAGCGTGCACGACGAGCTTCGCGTGATGCGCTGCAGACGCTGCGGGAGTTCGACGCCGCCGTCGCCGCCCACGCGGAGCGGGTCAGCAAGATCACGTCGCGGCTGGAGTCCGCGGCCGCCGAGACCGAGCGCCTGGCGGCTGGTCTCGCTCAGGCGCAGGCTGCGGTCGCAGACGCGGAGGCGAAGTCGGTCGCAGCCACCGCGGAGCTCACCCGTGCGCTGGAGGTTCCGCGTCCTATTCTCGACGCCTCGGCGCGGGATGGGCTCTTGGCGGTGCTGGACGCTGCGCGCGAGACCGAGGTGCGAACACGACTGGAGATCGAGACCCTGCGCGAGCGCGTGCGATCCGCCGAGACGCGCGCTGTGGGGCTGGAGCGCCAGCGCGAGAAGGAGCGGGAGGCTGCCGCGGAAGCAGCTCGGCGCGCTGTCATCCGTCGCGCACAGCGTCAGGCCGCACAGGGCGTGATCGACGAGCTTCCGGAGGTGCTGTCCTCGGTGGACCGATCGGTCTCTGAGGCGCGGGTCGCGCTCGCCGAGGCGGAGGCCGCGCGTGCGGCACAGTCACAGGAGCTCATCGAGATCCGCACGCAGGACGAGGGTGTCCGAGAGCGTCTGAGCGCCCTGACCGAGAGCGTCCACTCCCTGGAGCTGCAGATGCACGAGAAGCGCCTGCACGTCACGAGCCTGCTGGAGCGAGTGCAGAGCGAGCTGGGTCTGGACGAGGATGTGCTGGTCGCCGAATACGGTCCTGAGCAGCTGATGCCCGATGAGTCGGACGAGACGGCCGAGCCCGTGTCGTTCGAGCGGCGTGCTCAGCAGAAGCGGCTCCAGGAGGCGGAGCGGAAGCTGACCCAGCTGGGGCGGGTGAACCCGCTCGCGCTGGAGGAGTTCGCGGCGCTCGAGCAACGCCACAAGTTCCTCACCGAGCAGCTGCACGACCTCACCCAGACACGCGCCGATCTGATGACGATCATCGCGGAGCTCGATGAGCGCATGCAGACCATCTTCGCGAGTGCCTTCGAGGACACCCGTGTCGCGTTCGACGAGGTGTTCCCGATTCTGTTCCCCGGGGGCTCCGGATCGATCACCCTCACCAATCCGACCGACATGCTCACCACCGGCATCGAGGTGTCCGTGCGTCCCGTCGGGAAGAAGATCGAGCGGCTGTCACTGCTGTCCGGCGGTGAGCGTTCACTGGCCGCCGTGGCTCTGCTCACCGCCATCTTCATGGCCCGACCCAGCCCGTTCTACATCCTGGACGAGGTGGAGGCGGCCCTGGATGACGCGAACCTGGGACGACTGCTCGGGGTGTTCGAACGGCTGCGCGAGTCCAGTCAGCTCATCGTCATCACGCACCAGAAGCGCACGATGGAGATCGCCGATGCGCTCTATGGCGTCTCGATGCGCCAGGACGGTGTGTCCGCGGTTGTTGGTCAGCGGGTGGGCGACCGCGCGGCACGCGTGTAGGCGCGTCAGCGAGCGGACCGGTCGGTAGGCTGGGGGCATGGCTGAAAAGTGGTCCCTGGGTCGTGCGCTGCGCGGCATCTTCGTCAAGCCGACGATCGATGAGACGACGTGGGAGGACATGGAGACGGCGCTCATCACCGCCGACTTCGGTCCGGACATCACCGAGCGGATCATCGACGAGCTCCGTGAGAAGGTGGAGCGGTTCCGCACCACGGACCCGAAAGACCTGCAGCGCATGCTGGTGGAGACGCTGGAGGAGCACTTCGCCAAGTTCGACACCACCCTCAAGCTCACGGAGCGTCCGGCGATCGTGCTGGTGGTCGGCGTGAACGGCGTGGGCAAGACCACCACCATCGGCAAGTTCGCGCACTTCCTGCGTCGCTATGGCCGCTCCATCGTGGTCGGTGCGGCGGACACGTTCCGCGCCGCCGCCGTCGAGCAGCTCGCCACCTGGGCCGAGCGCGGGGGAGCGGCCATCGTCCGTCCGCAGCAGGAGGGTCAGGATCCCGCCTCCGTCGCGTTCCAGACCATCCAGTACGCGCAGCAGACCGGCACGGAGATCGTGCTGATCGACACCGCGGGTCGCCTGCACACCAAGGGCGGCCTGATGGACGAGCTCGGCAAGATCAAGCGCGTGGTCGAGAAGCTGGCCCCCATCAGCGAGGTCCTTCTCGTCCTGGACGCCACGACGGGCCAGAACGGCGTGATGCAGGCGGAGTCGTTCCTGGAGCACGCCGGTGTCACGGGTCTCGTGCTGACCAAGCTCGACGGCTCCGCGAAGGGCGGCTTCGTGCTCGCCGTGCAGGAGCGCACTGGCATCCCGGTGAAGCTCCTCGGCCAGGGCGAGGGAATCGGCGATCTCACCGGCTTCACGCCGCACGTGTTCGCCGAACAGCTCGTTTCCTAATCCGGTCGTCAGTGCGATTTCGCACCGGCTGCATGACGACGTTCGGCTCGTGGCGACTTCCCTCGCCCCGCGGAGACTGATTACATAGGCGTATGGCGATCGAACACGACTTCTTCGGATTGCTCGAATCGGGCCCCGACGGCTCGATCTTCTGGTCGGAGACGGTGGAATTCGGCGACCAGTCCGTCACCGTGGACCTCACCGCTCCGGACGAGAACGACGTCGCCCCGGACGCACTCAACATCGCCGCCGCGATGATCACCGGGCTCGAGCATCTCGACCTGCGGTGTCGTGAGGCGATGGTGGGCCAGCTGGGGGATCGCACCAGCGAAGTGACCGAGTACGTGATCTCGCAGGAGGAGACCCTGGGCGATGATCTGGAGGACTACCTGACGGACGTCTCGGGTGATACAGCCATTGACATCATCAAGGCGCTGCGCCTGATGAGCGTCACGATCCTCGCCGACGAGCACGGCGGCACCGATCCGTTCGCGGTCCTCGAGTATGCGCTGGATGCCGATTCCACGGATGACGTGCTGCTGGTCAACCTCGCGTCGGATGCCTCGGTGCTCTCGGTGACATCCGCGGACTGATCCCGCGAACACAGACGCCGCCGCCCGGTGCTTCGGGCGGCGGCGTCGTTATGACACGGCGTCGTTATGACACGGCGTCGTTTTCACACGGCGCTGTTTCACACGGCCTGCGCGAACTCGTCCGCGTCGGCTAAATGGAGCAGCTGCTCCGGGATGTCGCGCCCCTTCGAGACCATCGAGCGCGCCCACAGCCGACCCGCACGGTACGAGGAGCGCACCAGCGGACCGGCCAGGACTCCGAGGAACCCGATCTCCTCGGCTTCCTCGCGAAACGCCACGAAGCGCTCCGGCTTGACCCAGCGATTGACCGGAAGGTGGCGCGGGGATGGGCGCAGATACTGGGTGATGGTCAGGATGTCGCAACCGGCGTCATGCAGGTCGCGCATCGCCTGGCTGACCTCGTCGTCGGTCTCGCCCATGCCCAGGATGAGGTTGGACTTGGTGATCAGTCCCGCCGCCCGCGCGCGCGTCAGGACGCCCAGCGAACGGTCGTAGCGGAACGCCGGTCGGATGCGCTTGAACACGCGCGGCACCGTCTCCACATTGTGGGCGAACACCTCGGGGCGCGACGCGAACACCTCGTCGAGGAGGTCGGGGCGCCCGGAGAAATCGGTGGCGAGGAGCTCGACCCCGGTGCCCGGATTGTCCCGGTGGATTCGGCGGACCGTCTCGGCGTTGAGCCAGGCGCCCTCATCGGGCAGGTCGTCGCGAGCGACGGAGGTGACCGTGGCGTAGCGCAGCTGCATCTTCGCCACGCTCTCCGCCACTCGTCGGGGTTCGTCGGTGTCGTACTCCGCGGGCTTGCCGGTCGCGATCTGGCAGAAGTCGCAGCGCCGCGTGCAGTCGGATCCGCCGATGAGGAAGGTGGCCTCGCGGTCCTCCCAGCACTCGTAGATGTTCGGACAGCCCGCCTCCTGGCAGACCGTGTGCAGTCCCTCGTCCTTCACCAGCGCGCGGAGCCCGAGGTATTCCGGCCCGGTCTTCGCCTTCGTGCGGATCCACTCCGGCTTGCGCTCGATCGGAGTCTCGGCGTTGCGGATCTCCAGACGCAGCAGCTTGCGTCCGTCGGGGCCATCGCGCTCATGCCGCCACCGCCGCTCGGAGGAGGTCGGGAACCACGTCGACATCGAAGGAAGCCAGAACGGGAGCGACGAGGTCGCGGACACCGATGCGCTCGCCCGTGAGCTGAGTCGCGCTGGTGACGCCGGCATCCGTGATCCCGCAGGGAATGATGTGGGCGAACCCGGCGAGATCGCAGTCCGCGTTGATCGCGAAGCCGTGCATGGTCACGCCGCGCTCCACGCGGACGCCGATAGCGGCCACCTTCGCGTCACGGCCGGCCTCCGTCACCCAGACGCCACTGCGGCCCGCGACCTGTCGACCGTCGATGCCGAACACACGCAGCGCGGCGATCAGGCGCCGCTCCAGTCCGCGCACGTGTTCGACGACGTCCACCGGATCGGGCAGGCGGACGATCGGGTAGCCCACGAGCTGACCCGGACCGTGCCACGTGATCTTGCCGCCGCGGTCCACGTCGATCACGGGCGTGCCGTCATCCGGGCGCTCCGAGAGTTCGGTGCGCTTGCCCGCGGTGTAGACCGCCTCATGTTCCAGCAGGATCAGCGTGTCGGGGCGCGTCCCATCGACCACGGCCGAGTGAATCTCCCGTTGTAGCTCCCAGCCCCGCGCATACGGAACGGCATCGGGGGCAAACCCTGCCACGTGCACGTCCATCTCGCCTCCTTGCTTCAATTGTTGTACGGCGTCCAATAATGCCATACGATTCGATCCGCATGACAACAGGGTGTCTCGGTACAGTGATCTGGTGAGTGTGGAGAGCAGGCAGGGCAGGCCTCGGGCGTCATCGCGGGAGACGCTTGCCGAAGCGGCGTGCGAGCTCTTCCTCGAGCGTGGATACGAGGCGACGAATGTGGCGGACATCACTGCCCGCGCCGGTGTCAGCCGCTCCAGCTTCTTCAACTACTTCGCCTCCAAGCACGATGTGCTGTGGGCCGGCATCGATGATGCGATCACCGCCCTGGAGTTGCGTGTGGGGGCCGCGCCCCGAGACGTTCTCGCCGCGCTGGCGGCGTTCTCGGACGGACTCGCGCCCGATTCGCTCGCGCTCGCGATTGCGAACGACGAGGCGATGGGTGCCGCGGCGGATCTTCAGCGCGAGAGCACTGCGCGTGCCGCTCGGATCGGCACGGCCGTCACCGGCGCCCTGCGGGCCGCAGGCTGGACGCCGCTGCGTGCACAGGTGATCGGCTCCGCCTATGGATCTGCCGTGCTCGCCGCGGTGGAGCGGTGGGCCCGTGACGGATCCGGACGCACCGCGCTGGCGGATCGGCTGGGGGAGGCGCTGGCATTCGTCGCCGCGATGCCGGGTGCGGCGACGATCCGCTGAGTCCTCGCGTAAACTCGTAGCATCATGGCTACTTTCGGCACGCTCTCAGATCGTCTCACCGAGACCTTCCGCAATCTGCGCACGAAGGGCAAGCTCACGCCCGCGGACGTGGATGGCACCGTTCGCGAGATCCGTCGCGCCCTCCTGGATGCGGACGTGGCGCTGGAGGTCGTGAAGGAGTTCACGGCCAAGGTGCGCGAGCGTGCCCTCGGTGATGAGGTAAACCGCGCGCTCAATCCCGCCCAGCAGGTCGTGCAGATCGTCAACGAGGAGCTCATCGGCATCCTCGGCGGTGAGCAGCGCCGGCTGCAGTTCGCGAAGACTGCTCCGACGGTCATCATGCTGGCCGGCCTGCAGGGTTCTGGAAAGACGACGTTTGCCGGAAAGCTGGCGAAGATGCTCGAGAAGGACGGCCACACGCCGCTTCTCGTGGCCGCCGACCTCCAGCGCCCCAACGCCGTGAATCAGCTCCAGGTGGTCGCCGAGCGTGCGGGCGCCACCATCTTCGCTCCGGAGCCCGGCAACGGCGTCGGCGACCCGGTGAAGGTGTCGCGTGACGGTGTGGAATATGCCCGCCGTCAGCAGCACGACGTGGTCATCGTCGACACGGCCGGACGCCTCGGTGTCGATGCCGAGCTGATGAAGCAGGCCGCCGACATCCGCCGGGAGATTCAGCCCGACGAGGTGCTGTTCGTCATCGACGCCATGATAGGTCAGGATGCGGTCAACACCGCCAAGGCATTCCAGGAGGGTGTCGACTTCACGGGTGTCGTGCTGTCGAAGCTCGATGGCGATGCTCGCGGTGGCGCCGCACTGTCGGTGGCATCGGTCACCGGTCGCCCCATCATCTTCGCCTCCACGGGCGAGGGTCTCGATGACGTCGAGGCCTTCCACCCGGACCGCATGGCCAGCCGTATCCTCGACCTCGGTGACATCCTCACCCTGATCGAGCAGGCACAGGCCACGTTCGACGAGGCCGAGGCGATGAAGGTCGCCGAGAAGCTGGCCACCGAGCAGTTCACTCTCGAGGACTTCCTTGAGCAGATGCAGCAGCTCAAGAAGATGGGCTCGATGAAGAAGATGCTCGGGATGCTCCCGGGCATGGGCTCCATGAAGCAGCAGCTCGATGACTTCGACGAGAGCGAGATCGGTCGCACCGAGGCCATCATCCGCTCGATGACGCCTGCCGAGCGCCGAAACACCAAGCTGCTCAACGGGTCGCGGCGCCTGCGCATCGCGCGGGGTTCCGGTATGACCGTGACCGACGTCAACCAGCTGGTACAGCGATTCGAGCAGGCCGCCAAGATGATGAAGACGGTCGCGCGTGGCGGCGTTCCCAACATCCCCGGCATGGGTCCGATTCCGGGTGGCAAGCCCGGCGCCTCGGCCAAGCGCGGGGGCAAGAAGGTCAAGGGTGGCGGCGTGCCGCGCTCCGGCAACCCGGCCAAGCGCGCCGCACAGCAGGCCGAGATCGCTGCGACTCCCGCAGCGCCGACGGGGTCGGGATTCGGCCTGGGCGGCAACAAGACCCCCAGCGCTGAGGACCTCGCCGAGCTGCAGAAGATGCTCGGCAACGGCTGACCTCCGCGCCGGCATGATCGACGACCCCCGCTTCGCCGCCGATTCCGCGCCGCGTCTCGTCCCCGAGAGTTATCCGGGGCTCTGGCCGGAGAGCTCCGTGCTCGTCACGGCGGACGGACTGTGGGAACTGCGAGACCGCGACGGCGTGCCGCTGCATGCGGGCCTGTCGTCGCCGACTCGACTCGGGCTCTGCCGGGTGGCTGTCGACGAGGAGACACGCGCTCGGGTGACCGACGGAGCGCGGACGGCTCCTCAGCTGTCGAGGGTTCTGGAGGGATTCCACGTCGTCGGCATGGACGCGAGGGTGCCGGTCCTGGCGATCGGGTCGAATGCCGCGCCGTCGCAGCTGCGTCACAAGTTCCGCGAGATCCCGGACGCACTCGTGCTTCCCTCCGTGCGGGCGCGCGTGCAGGGGGTGGGGCTCGCGTACGCGGGGTTCTTCGCCGGCTACGGAGCGCTGCCCGCCACGATCGTCCCATCGAGCGCTGCCGAGCTCGAGCTGCACGTGCAGTTCACCGATCCGGGTCAGCTCGCCGGTCTCGATCGCACGGAGGCTCCGCATTACCGTCGCGTCTGGCTCGACGCGGCGTCCGGCGTTCGCGTGGTGCTGGAGACCGGGGAGGAGCTTCCCGGCGTGTACGCGTACGTGGCTCGCGGGGGAGCGCTCACCGATGAGACGGGAGACGTGATCCGCGCGGCGATGCGCCCCACTGATGAGGGTCTCTCCCAGATCGCCGTGGTCGAGCGTCTCACGGCTGTCGGCGCGATCGCCGACGCATGGGGATCCGATGCGACCGCCCTGCGGGCGACTGCGGGTGCGCTTGCCGATGGGGGAGCTGCTGTCCTGGCCGATGCTGGCCTCCTGGCGCAGCCGTCAGCCCTCACCCGCCTCGCCGACGAGAGCGGCACGCCCAGCGCCCGCACCTATGGGCGGATGCTTCCGCCGGCTTCGAGCATCCCCACGCCGCAACCCGGCAGCGTCACCCTCGTCACCACGGTCACGCCGGCCGGGATCGAGCGTGGGGGAAAGTCCGTGGTCTCGATCACGCGGCGGCTGCACGAGTCGCTGGGCAGTCCTGATGTCGTGGAGGTTCGCTCCCACGCGCTCATCGTCGGACACGGCACCGCCGCGCCATCCGCCGTGGCGGCCGTGGTGATCCGTGCGGAATCGCCCGATGCCGCACCCGAGCACGTCGTGGAGATCGACCATGTGCTGCGCATGGCGTGCGGGCTGGAGAACGGCGAGATCGCCGAACTGAGCCCGGTGCGTCTGGAACGGGGCACCGCGGGTGACCGCGTGGTCGGCAAGCCCACCCACCTCACCATGCGCACGACACTCGCCGACCCGGCCTCCGCCGAGCGCGACGTCGTGCTCATGAGCCGACTGGCGCTGGACATCCTCGGTGTCGGCCCCGGCGACTACGTCGTGGTGGAAGGGGCGGGCACGGGAGCGGGTGACGCCCCGGCGGGAGAGATCCCCACCGTGATGCTCAAGGCGTTCGAGGCTCCGGGCTCCGTCGAGGACACGCGCCAGCGCATCACCGGAGGGACGTGGGGCGCGCGCTTCCCCGCCGCGGAGGAGACGCTCGGGGTGCGCCCTGATCTTCCGTTGGCCTTCCTGGACTTCGAGCTGCGCACGCGCTTGGGGATCGCCGGTCAGACCCTCGCCACAGTTCGCGTACGCCCCGCCCGACTCCCGCAGTTCTGGTCGGAGCTGCGCGAGATGCTCCTCATCCTCGCGGTCGCCTTTCTGGGTGTCGTGGTCGTGGCTCCGTGGCCGTGGCTGCAGATGCTGCTCATCGTCGCGCTGGTCGTGATGTCGCTGTGGCTGATCGTGCAGCGACTACGGCGCCGCCTCACTCACGTCCTGCGCCGCGGACAGAGCCGCGGGCGCTGAATGACGAGCCTTCCGCGACACGGTTTGCGTACGTTTCGCACACAGCGGCGGAATCTGGCAGAATGGAACTTCGGATTGCGTGCTCGACCCTCTATCCAGCGCGCATCCACCCCAGAGCTTCCGCCGGGTGTGCACCCCACGCTCCAGGCGATCGGTTCGTTATTCCTCTTCTACATTTCTTGGAGAATTGTGGCTGTCAAGATTCGCCTCAAGCGCCTGGGCAAGATCCGGGCCCCCTACTACCGCATCGTCGTCGCCGACTCGCGCACCAAGCGCGACGGTCGTGTGATCGAGGAGATCGGCAAGTACCACCCCACCGAGGACCCCTCGATCATCGAGGTTGACTCCGACCGTGCTCAGTACTGGCTGTCGGTCGGCGCTCAGCCCACCGAGCAGGTTGCCGCGCTGCTGAAGCTCACCGGCGACTGGGGCAAGTTCAAGGGCGACAAGGACGCGAAGTCCACCGTCAAGATCAAGGGCGAGGCCGAGACCTTCGTGGCGGATGCCGCTAAGAAGTCGGTCATCAAGCCGAAGGCGGAGAAGAAGGTGGAGGCGCCTGCTGAAGACGCCGCTGCCGAGGCTCCCGCCGCGGACGAGGCCGCTCCGGCCCCGGCCGACGCCGAGTAATCGCTGTGCTGTCCGCCGCGCTCACACACATCGTCTCGGGGATCGTTGATCACCCGGAGGACGTGAAGGTCACATCGTCCACCTCGTCACGAGGTGAGGTCCTGGAGGTGCATGTGCATCCCGAGGACCGCGGACGCGTGATCGGGCGCGGCGGACGAACCGCGAAGGCCCTGCGGACGCTGATCTCGGCCCTGGCCGACGGCGCCCGCGTCCGCGTCGACGTCGCGGACGACTGATGCCCGCGCATCAGGACAAGACGCAGCTCCGAGTCGGACGCCTGGTCAAGGCACACGGACTCAAGGGCGCGTTCAAGCTCGAGCTGTACACCGACGACCCGGACCGACGGTTCGTTCCGGGAGCGGAGTTCACTCTGCAGGTTCCCGAGTCCTCTCCGTGGCACGGCAAGACCATCACGGTGCGCGAGTTCCGCTGGATGAACAGCCACGCCGTCGTCTTCTTCGAGGGTGTGGAAGACCGCAGCGCCGCCGATGAGCTCGTGCGTGCCATCCTCTGGATCGACCAGGATGCCGACGCAGAATCCGACGAGGACGACGCCTGGTACGACCACCAGCTCGTGGGCCTCGACATCGTGCGCGATGGAGCCGTCATCGGTCGTCTCGCCCGCGTCGAGCACATGCCCGCGCAGGATCTGCTGATCGTGAAGACCATGGCTGGTGATGAGGTCATGGTGCCGTTCGTGTCGGCGATCGTTCCCGAGGTGGACATCCGCGCCGGTCGCGTGACCATCACCCCGCCTCCCGGACTCTTCGAGGAGCTTGAGCCGGCGGCGGATGACGCTGTGGCGGAGACCGCGCAGGAAGCGGACGGCGAGGACTGATCGTGCGCATCGACGCGATCTCGATCTTCCCGCAGTTCTTCGACGTCCTCGAGGTCTCCCTCCTCGGCAAGGCTCGACAGAGCGGCATCCTGGATGTGCGCGTGCACGACCTGCGTGACTGGACGCACGATCGTCACCGCACGGTGGACGACACGCCGTACGGCGGCGGCGCCGGCATGGTGATGAAGCCGGAGCCCTGGGGCGAGGCGTTGGACGCCATCGCCGCGGACAGCGACACACGACCCATCTTCATCTTCCCCTCACCCGCGGGTGAGGTCTTCACGCAGGCGAAGGCCCGCGAACTCGCTACGGCCGAGCATCTCGTCTTCGGCTGCGGCCGCTACGAGGGCATCGACGAGCGCGTCTTCGACTACGCCCGCGAACTCGGCGATGTCCGCCTGATGAGCATCGGCGACTACGTCCTCAACGGGGGAGAAGTCGCCGTAATGGCGATGGTCGAGGCCATCGGCCGGCTCATCCCGGGCGTTGTCGGCAATCCCGAGAGCCTGGTCGAGGAGTCCCACGAGGATGGCCTCTTGGAGTACCCCTCGTACACCAAGCCCTCGGTCTGGCGCGAGCGCGAAGTGCCGCCTGTCCTGCTCAGCGGCAACCACGGCGCCGTGGACCGGTGGCGTCATGACCAGCAGGTGGAGCGCACGCGCGAGCGCCGCCCCGACCTGCTCGCCGAAGACTGAACCTTCTCAGCTCGGCAGCGTGATGCGCTGCGCGATGTGAAGCGGCAGCAGCTCTCGGACGCGTCGCAGCACACCGATCGGCGCGGGCGAGTACTCCGGGTGCCGGTGGAAGCTGCGCACAAGCGGAACGAACCGTTCATCGAACCGACCCGCGAGGGCATGGGCGAGCAGGCACACCGCGACTCTCGCACCAGGGGCATCGTCCGGCCGGGCGAGAGCCTGATCCAAGCAGTCCGTCGCCGCCCCGAGATCACCCTGAGCCAACGCCTCGCCGAGGAGCGAGACGAGGGTCTCGAGCATCGGATCGTCCGGGACAGAGCGTGGCAGGCGGATGTCGAGGGTCGTGTGTTCGCTCGCGGCCGTGTCGCCCTCGAACGTCGCGGTCACAACGGACCACGGTCCGGACGCGACGATCACAGCGATGGTGGCGTCGTGCACGCTTCCGGACCGAAGGTGCGACTCGATGAGTTCCGCAAGCGTGTCCGTGCCGGTCACGCCGGTCAGCACATCATCGCGGAGGCCAGCCAGGCGCTCGACGGCGGCACGGGTTGCGGGCAGCCCGCGAGAAGTCAACGCGAACGAGCTGCCCGCGAACAGGTCAGGGGAAGCGATGACGGACTCCGCGAGGATCTGTCGCAACGTCCATGAGACGGCGCGCGCGGGTATGACGGAGTCGGCGTCATACCCGGCGGGCAGCGCGCGGCGGATTCGCTCCTCGATGACCGCGACGCGCAACGTCGCCGGCACATCCGTATTCGCTAACTCATCGTCCGTCGCCGAGAACAGCCAAGCACCTTCGGCGAACGGACCCACGGCCGTGATCCAGGTGCTCGCAACGTGCTCCTCGGAGCCCGCAAGATGTGCCAGCAGGTCCCGAGCGTAGCGATCTGCGACGCCGGTGAAAGCCAGGAAGGCGGCCGCGGCGAGACGCACGAGGAGTGACGGGGAGGTGCGGACAAGCTGACCGGCACGCTGGGCGCGCGCTGCATGTTCCGGACTCTCGGCCGAGGTCGAGGTCACGAACCCCGCCAGCAGCAGTCGATCGACGAGCAGCACCGGATCGTCCGTGTCCAGATCGATTGCGGGTGCGTCGGCCAGCAGTCCGAGCAACGCGAGAAGGCGCCACGCCTCGGCGTCGTCGGTTCGTTCGGCGTGCGCACGGATGACCTGACCGTGCGCCGCGACCGCCTCCGCGTACTCGGTTCGGGCGTCCAGATCACGGGGCGACACGACGAAGTGGGTCTCACCCACGGCGATTCGGGAGAGATAGGCCATCGCGGTCGCGTTGTCGCGACCGACCAGCTCGGCGAGGAAGGGGATCGCCGCGCCCGAGGCCGAGAAGACGGATCCCTGGTGGGTGGTGGCCGAGTACAGGCCATAGGCACCGTACGCGACGTCTCCGTCGTCATCGCTGGTGATCGCCTCCAGATAGGTCGGCGTGTCAGTGGCGGCGCCGTAGGCGTCCTCCAAGGAATCCCAGTCGACGTCGTTCAGCCCCCGTGGCGCCGAGGTGAGCCCGCGAAGCGGCGGCCGTTCCAGACCGTCGTCCTCGATCTCCTCGTACTCCTGCTCGTCGAACGGCGGCAGGGCAGCGGGGTCGAAGTAGTCCATCGCGACCGTGACGAGCTCAGTCGACGCCGAGGCTCAGTCGACGCCCAGGAAGCCGCGATCGGTGAGCACGATCGGTCCGTCCGCCGTGATCGCCACGGTGTGCTCACTGTGCGCACCGCGTGAACCGTCGGCGGACTTGAGCGTCCAGCCGTCGGCGTCGGTGACGAGCTCGTCGGTGTCTGCCAGCAGCCAGGGCTCGATGGCGACGACCAGGCCGTCGCGCAGCGGGTAGCCACGAGCAGCCTTGCCGTTGTTCGCGATGTGCGGGTCGCCGTGCATCGTGTGCCCCACGCCGTGGCCACCGAAGTCGGTGTTGATGGAATAGCCCTCCGCATGGCAGATCTCCGCGATGGCGGCCGAGATGTCGCCGATGCGCTTGTCCGTCGTGGCCGTGGCGATGGCCGCAGCCAGCGCGCGCTGCGTGGTGTCGATCAGGCGGAGATCCTCGTCGCGCGGGGTGCCGACGACGAAGGAGACGGCGGAGTCCGCCACCCATCCGTCAACCGAGGCGGCGAAGTCGAGCGAGACCAGGTCGCCGTCACGGAGCGTGTAGTCGAAGGGGACGCCGTGCAGCACGGCGTCGTTGATCGACGTGCAGATCACCTTGCCGAAAGGGCCCGAACCGAACGACGGTGCGTAGTCGATGTAGCACGACTCGGCACCGGCCTTGCGGATCATGTCGTGGGCGTGGCGATCCAGGGTGAGCAGATTCGTGCCCACCTTCGTCTCGTCACGCAGCGTCGCCAGCACCTCCGCGACGAAGCGTCCGGCCGGACGCATCTGCTCGATCTCGGTGGGCGTGCGCAGTTCGATCATGATTTCCCTTCGGTGTATCTCTCATTCTTCCGTATATCCGCAGGGGGAGTGCTGAACGCCGTTCGGATTCCGACCCCACGCCCCGGGGAACGGGGCTAACATGACCAAATGGTGATCCGTCGCGCGATGTACAGCTGGTTGCTTCCGGCGGCCTTCGTTCTGCCTGTGTGGCTCCTGGTGGGCTGGGCGATCTTCAATCAGAACGGCCTCGCGCTGCTGCCGGTCCTGCTGATCTTCGCTCCGGCCGTCTTCGTCAGTGAACTCGTCCTCATGCTCCTGGTGCGCTCGCGCCCGGGCGTTCGCGCCCAGCGCGCACTCTCGTGGTGGGATGTCACCGGGTTCGGATTCTGGCATCTGCTGACCATCGGCGTGGGCTTCTACGCTCAGCAGCTGTTCGCTCTCAACCTCGTGCTGGCGATCCTCGCCGCTGTCGGCGTGCTCTGGCTGTGCCTGTGGCAGCTGTGGACCAGCACGAAGACCGCACGTACACCGCTGCTCATTCGGGAGACCTTCGATCGCGTTCGCCCGGGTGGTGCGGGTTCCATGACGGTCGAGGACATCGTCGTCGTCGAGGAATCGCGGCCAGGGCACCCTGCCCACTCCTGACGCATTTGGCGGGGCGATCCGCGACGTGCGATAATTGATTCTTGTGCCGTGATCATGCACGCTTCGGCCTGCCCACGCGAACACTCCGCCACAGGGGAGTACCGGCTGCAAGGCGCACGAAACAGCATTTCTCATTCATTCTTATGCGACTGACCTGTGGCGGGCGCAGGAAGTGAAGATCATGCAGATCCTCGACTCCGTCGACGCAGCCTCGCTGCGCTCCGACATTCCGGCTTTCTACCCGGGTGACACCGTCAAGGTGCACGTGAACATCATCGAGGGCTCGCGCTCTCGTATCCAGGTTTTCCAGGGCGTCGTCCTGGGCCGCCAGGGTGATGGCGTTCGCGAGACCTTCACGGTCCGCAAGATCAGCTTCCAGGTGGGCGTCGAGCGCATCTTCCCGGTGCACTCGCCGGTGATCGACCACATCGAGGTCGTCACCCGCGGTGACGTGCGTCGCGCGAAGCTGTACTACCTGCGCAACCTCCGCGGCAAGAAGGCGAAGATCAAGGAGAAGCGCGAGAACTGACTCTCGCCTCTCAGGCAGCACCCCGTGACTCCGGTCCGGGGTGCTGTCGTCTTTCCCTCCGGTGCGTGCGGACTTCAGGGGCTTCACAGGCGCGTCGCCGCGCGAATCGCCGGGACCCGGTGGCGGAGTGTGGAACGATTGAGTCGGTGCGCGGTTTCTCGTTCGCGCCATGAAGGATGCCATGTCAACTGCCGAGCCATCAGCCCCGCTCACCCGCCGAGATGCTCGGCGTGCCGCCCGCGATGACGCTGACAATCGTTCCCGTGGATGGGGAGTGTTCCTCCGCGACGTCGTCGTCATCGTGCTGATCGCGCTGCTGGTGTCGTTCCTGGTGAAGACCTTCGTGGTCCGTTCCTTCTACATCCCGTCGGGATCGATGGAGAACACGCTGCAGGTGGATGACCGGATCCTCGTGGACGAGTTGACACCGCGCTTCACCGACTATCAGCGCGGCGACATCATCGTCTTCCGCGATCCGGGCGGATGGCTGGAGGGACAGGCTCCCGCACCCTCAAAGGGAGCGTTCGTCGACAGCGTCGAATGGGTGCTGTCACTGGTGGGCCTCGCCGCCCCCGACAGCTCAGACCACCTCATCAAGCGCATCATCGGCGTGCCGGGCGACCACGTCGTCTGCTGCAATGCGCTGGAGCAGATCGAGGTCAATGGCGTGCCATTGGAGGAGTCGTCCTACGTGAAGCTCGCGCCCGGGCAGAGCATGCCCAGCGTGGTCCCCTTCGACGTCACCGTGCCGGCGGATTCGTACTGGGTGATGGGCGATAACCGCGACCGCTCCCGTGACTCCCGGTACAACCAGGACCAGCCGGCGAAGGGATTCGTGCCGAGCGAGGACGTCGTCGGACGTGCCTTCCTCCGGACCTGGCCGTTCGATCGCTTCGGCGGACTCGGCACAACCGGCGACTCGTTCGCCGGCGTCCCCGATTCCGAATCCGACGGCGAACCATCAGATGAGCCGAGTCCGGCGGCCACAGCGGGATGAGTCCGATTCTGCCCACGCTCCATCTCGAGCGGGAACTGTTGCGTGAACACCGCTGGATCATCGCCTGCGATGAGGTGGGTCGCGGAGCGCTTGCCGGTCCGGTCACCGTCGGGGCGGCGTTCTTCGACGCATCTCGCCTGGCTGAGCCGATCCCGGACGGCCTCCGCGACTCGAAGCTCATCGTCGAGAAGAAGCGTGCGGATGTCGCTGAGCGGGCGGCCTCGTGGGTCGGCGCCAGCGCGCTGGGCTGGGCCTCTGCCCAGGAGATCGACCAGGTGGGCATCATGCGAGCGCTCGGGCTTGCCGCCATTCGCGCCATCGAGGGACTCGCCGCTCTTGAGCTCGACCCCGCGGAGGGCATCGTCATCCTCGATGGCAATCACGACTACATCTCGCCCGCCGGAGGGTGGAGCTATCGCGTCCGACCCGTGATCAAGGGCGACCGTGATTGCGCGTCAGCATCGGCGGCGTCGGTGATCGCGAAGGTCGAACGCGACTCCCTGATGGAGCGTCTGCACCTCGACGCGCCCGTCTACGGCTGGGACCACAACAAGGGGTATGCGAGCCAGGCTCATCGCGACGCTATTGAGGCGCACGGGATATCCGCGCATCACCGCGCATCGTGGTCGTTCAGCGGCAACACGCTGTTCTGACCTGGTAGGGGCTGCGTCCGTGCCTGCCTTCGTCGCGGCATAGGATGGAGGCAATATGGATGAGGAAGCTTTCGACGACTACGACCGCGAGCTCGAACTGGCGCTCTTCCGCGAGTACCGCGATGTGGTGCGTCAGTTCACGTACGTGATCGAGACCGAGCGTCGCTTCTACCTTGCCAATGACGTTCAGTTGGAGCGACGCGACTCCGAGCACGACTTCTATTTCGAGCTCACCATGAAGGACGTATGGGTGTGGGACATCTACCGTGCCGATCGCTTCGTCAAGTCGGTCCGCGTTCTCACGTTCAAGGACGTGAACATCGAAGAGCTGTCCAGCAGCGATTTCCAGCTGCCGGCGGACCTGTCTCTCGACGGCGACCAGTAGCCTGCGACGTGACATCGCCCTCCCGTGGATAACGCGGGAGGGCGATTTCTGTGATTGCCGACTCACGGGTCCTCGTTGGAGCTGTCGCTTCCTCCCCAGGTGACACCTGCGGCCAAGTGATTCGAGAACGGCGCCTCTGCTCTCCATGAAGCCCGTCCATCGGCGAGCCTCGGGGAATGGCAGCGAAGGATGAACGGGGTCGGGCGGGCGAGGATCGCGCGTGCGCGTATCTGGCGGCGCAGGGGTTTCGCGTTGTGTCGCGCAACTGGCGAACCACATCGGGGGAGCTGGACATCGTGGCGGTGCGTGGGAGATCCCTCGTCGTCGTCGAGGTGAAGACTCGCCGCACGACGGACTACGGCGACCCGCTGGCGGCGGTGGATAGGCGCAAGCTCGCGCAGGTGTGGCGGCTGGCTCTCGGCTGGGTGCGTGAGCATCCCGAGGAGTCTCGAGGTCGTACCGTACGCGTCGATGTCATCGGCATCACGGGTGAGGACCCGGCGACGGCGGATCTCGCCCACCTGGAGGATGTCCGATGAGCGTCGCGCGGACGTGGGCCGTGGCTCTCAACGGCATCGAGGGAGCGATGGTGGAGGTGGAGGCTGACCTATCGGCTCACACGCCCGGCTTCGATCTGATCGGCCTTCCCGACAAGGCGCTCGGCGAAGCGGCACGGCGCGTGCAGAACGCCTGCGCGAACCAGGATCTCCCACTCCCGCGCCGGCGCATCACGGTCAACCTGTCACCGGCGAGTCTTCCGAAGCGCGGCGCGGGATTCGATGTCGCCGTGGCGATCGCCGCGCTCGCGACGGAGCTTCCGCTGGATGCGGCATCCCTCGCGCGGACGGCGCATGTGGGCGAGCTGGGGTTGGACGGACGCCTGCGACCCCTGCCGGGAGCACTCCCGGCAGTCCACGCAGCCGTACGGGCTGGAATCGAGCGTGTGGTGGTGCCCGCTGCTTGCCGAGCCGAGGCCGAGCTGGTCTCAGGAGCAGAGGTCGTTGCCGCGGTGAACCTGACGGACGTTGCGCGAGCCCACGGTGCCCAGATCGACCCGCGGGACGAGCAACCGCTTCGGACATCCGCTGTCGTCGGTGACGAGATGCCGGATCCGCCGGACCTCGCCGACGTCGTCGGACAACGCACAGCGGTCGAGGCGCTGATCGTCGCTGCCGCGGGCGGTCACCACATGCTGCTCAGCGGCCCGCCCGGCGCGGGGAAGACGATGCTGGCGGCACGCCTGCCTGGTCTGCTGCCGGATCTCGACGAGCGTCGCGCGCTCGACGTGGCGTCGGTGCGGTCGCTGTGCGGTGAACCCGTGATGCGCCTGCCACGCATCGCCCCTTTTGAAGCTCCCCACCACTCCGCAACGATCCCGTCACTGATCGGCGGGGGTTCCGGCGTGATCCGCCCTGGTGCCATCGCCCGAGCCGCGCACGGTGTCCTCTTCTTGGACGAGGCGGCCGAGTTCGCCTCATCAGCCCTCGACGCGCTGCGCCAGCCGCTGGAATCGGGAACGATCACCATCCATCGGACGGGTGTCACGGCCTCATACCCGGCGCGGTTCCAGCTGATCCTCGCCACCAATCCGTGCCCGTGTGGCAACTACGGCGTTCGCGGCGCGGAGTGCACGTGCCCGCCGGCCGCGGTGCGGCGGTATCTGACCCGACTGTCGGGTCCCCTGTTGGACCGGATCGATATCGAGCTGCCAGTGACGCGAGTGACGGTGGCCTCAGGTGGGGAACGAGTGACGACAGCGCAGGCGCGGGAACGGGTTCTCGCGGCGCGCGAGCGTGCACGACGACGCCTGACGGACACACCGTGGCAGATCAATGCCGAGGTCGCCGGTTCCTGGCTGAGAACGGGGCCGCGGCGTCTGGCGTCGGCGGTGTCCTCGCCCCTGGATCAGGCGCTTCGCCGTGGGGCACTGACGCTGCGCGGCTATGACCGCGTGCTGCGGCTGGCGTGGACGCTTGCGGACCTCCGCGGCTCCGACGAACCGGAACTGGAAGACGTGGGCCGTGCGCTGGCGCTGAAGAGGGGAGTGGGGCTATGAGGGAGCGGTGTTCGGAAGGCGGACGAGGGACGTCACCGGCGGGGGCGATCGGAGGAGTGCTGTGAGCGAGCGAGATGGCGGACGGGGGATGTCGGCGGCGACAACGCGGGAGGTGCTGCGGAGCCGGCGGCTCGCACACACGTCGGATGAGGCCGATGTCCGCATCGCATGGAGCCAGGTGATCGAACCGGGGGACGCGGATGCCGGAGTGCTGATCGGTCGACACGGCGCTCGCGACGCGTGGGAACTCCTCCGTCGGGGTGCGGCCGCGCTGACGGCGGCGGCGCCGGACGGCGAATCGGGACGCTGGCGCAAGGCGCACGCACGATGGGCTCCGCGTTTGGCTGCCGTCGATGTCGATCAGCAGCGGGAGCGTGCCGGCCGATCTGGAGCGAGGCTCCTGGTACCGGGTGATCCTCAGTGGCCGGCTGGGCTTGACGACCTTCAGGAATCGGGGCCGCTCCTGCTCTGGGTGCGCGGCGGTGCCGATCTGCTGAGCACAGAGCCCAGCGTCGCGATCGTCGGAGCGCGCGCGTCAACCGGCTATGGAGAGCAGATCACGGTCGAGATCGCGGGGGATCTGGCGACGCGTGGTATCGGTGTTGTCTCGGGCGCCGCATACGGCATCGACGGAGCCGCGCACCGCGCCGCGCTCGCCTGCGACGGGGTGACGGTCGCCATACTCGCGGGCGGCGTCGATCGGGTCTACCCGGCCGGGCATGCCGCCCTGATCGCGGAGATCGCTCGTGCGGGCGCGGTGGTGAGCGAGGTCCCCCTCGGCAGTGAGCCGACCAAGTGGCGGTTCCTCGCTCGAAACCGGCTGATCGCGGCGATCACGGACGCCACCCTCGTGGTGGAGGCCGGGTGGCGCAGCGGCTCGTTGAACACCGCTGGACACGCAGCAACGCTGGGAAGGCCGCTCGGTGCGGTGCCCGGCCCCGTCACATCGGCCGCATCATCGGGCTGTCATCGCCTGCTGCGCGAGTACGACGCGGTGTGCATCACGGGAGCCGATGACGTGATCGAGTTGCTGCCGGGGGTATCCGTCAGTTCAGTGGACGAGGTGCCGGCGGAACTCCCGGAAGCCAGTCGGCTCGATGCCGTGCTCTCTGCCCGCATCGCACGCACATCGGAGGACCTGGCGGCCCGCGCCGGAATCTCGATCGCCGATGTGGAGGCGCTGCTCGGGCTCTGGTCGCTCACAGGGCGCGTGGAACGAGACGGAGCCGGGTGGCGTGCCCTGCGAGGGACGTAGAGGTGGTTCGGCAAGGGGGTGGTGCGGCAGGGGTGG